>CALXSZ010000055.1 GCA_944391275.1 uncultured Syntrophomonadaceae bacterium | reverse complement strand
TTTTGAAGCAATTCCTTATACTGTCTCATACACTCGTCCCCTATTTTCTGAATTCGACATCTTATGCTAAAATTTTACTCGCTCCTTCCTTATTCTGCCATGATGTACACCTCAGGGGAGCTTTTTTCTTTTTTATTTTTCCAATAAGTTGCATTTTATGAAGTGAATTGTTATATTTGATACGGATTATAGAAAAAAGGGGAGAAACGATTATGCAACTCAATGATAAACAATTTCACATATCCTGCCAGCCGGGGGATGTTGGTTCTTATTGTATTTTAACCGGAGATCCAGGACGCTGTAAACAGATCGCTCGTTATTTTGATGCACCGCGGTTCATTGCACAAAATCGGGAATTTGTCACCTATACCGGCGAATTAGCTGGGGAAAAAATAAGCGTCGTTTCCACGGGAATTGGCGGACCTTCCGCTGCAATCGCTATGGAGGAATTGATCCGTCTTGGCGTTACGCACTTCATTCGGGTTGGGACTTGTGGAGGTATTCAGCTTCAGGTGTGCGCAGGAGATTTGGTTATTGCCCAATCGGCCGTGCGCCAAGAGGGAACAACCTACGAATATGCGCCGATCGGCTACCCGGCTACGGCAGATTTTGACCTAGTTTGCGCGCTTGTTCGTGCGGCTGAAGAATTAAAAGCCCCGCATCATGTAGGAGTTGTTCAAGCAAAGGATGCTTTTTACGGGCAGCATGACCCTGAGCATATGCCGATTGCGGATCAGCTTCTGGCGAAATGGCAGGCTTATAAGCAGTTAGGCGTTTTGGCCAGTGAAATGGAAAGTGCGGCTTTATTTGTCGTCGCTGCTTCACGCGGCGTACATTGTGGAGCCGTTTTTTCTGCCATATGGAATCAAGAACGAGAAGCAATGGGACTCGACCAAAAACAAAACTTGGATCCCGATATCGCTATTCGATGCGCTATTTTGGCTTTTCGTCAGATTATTGCGAAGAAGAATTCCTAAATTTTATGATTTTTACCATGTAAATCGAAGTTAGCTTGGAGCGATTTACTCGGATCCAATATTAAGAAGAATAAATTTTTCTATAAATTATAAGAAATTTGTATTTCTATGAGATAGTTTTCTTTACATCTCTTGACAGGAAAGGACAAACAATGTTAGACTAAATGCGGCTTAGAATCGATTCGTTTTAAGTTTATAATGATAGAGGAGCAAATTTTACAAGTATTTTTCGTGAAAACTGGCAGGTACCAGGAAAAAGAAAAGAAAATTTGCCGAAGTGATGAAACTGTACCTGAAGATTCATTGCTGGGTCATTGCAAAATATGTAATGAACTGTCACGAAAAGTGGAGCGCTATCATGAACGAAATCATCCATAATATATAATATTAGGAAATTTTTTTCATGAGGGCATTCTACTGAATTGCGCTCAATTTTTTTGTAAAAAATCATGAGCGGCAGCTTCAGCAGTCAAGCAAAATCCATAAAAAAGGAGTAGGAAGAATGAAGAAAATCAGTAGAGTTCTAATCGGGTTATTCCTAGTTGCGATGTTGGGAATGTGCGTAGCAGGGTGCGGAGGAACAGAGGATCAAGAAAACGCCCAGTCGAATGAAGAGACGAAACAAGAATTTCGCGTAGGAATGGAATGTGGATATCCGCCTTTTAATTGGACGCAATTAGAAGATAACGGAATTCCTATTGAAGGTACGTCGGAGTTTGCCGGTGGGTATGATGTGCAGATTGCAAAAAAAATTGCGGATGGTTTAGGCCGCGAATTGGTTATTGTGAAAACGGAATGGGACGGTTTGGTTCCAGCTTTGCAATCGGGTGTTATTGACGCGATTATTGCAGGAATGTCCCCAACCGAAGAACGAAAAGTTTCGATTGATTTTAGCGAACCATACTATCGTTCGGATCTGGTAATGATCGTCCAGAAGGGCGGTCCGTATGAAAACGCTACGACGTTGGAAGATTTTTCCGGCGCTAAGATTGCGGCTCAGTTAAATACGTTCCATGATACGGTTATTGATCAAATCCCTGGAGTGGATCATCAAACGCCTATGACGGATTTCCCGGCTATGCGCGTGGCGTTAGAGTCTGGAATGATTGATGGTTATGTGGGAGAACGTCCGGAAGGAATTAGTGTTACGGCGGCCAATCCGAATTTTACTTATGTGACCTTTGAAGAAGGACAAGGTTTTGAATGCAGCGACGACGACGTAGCGATCGCGGTTGGCGTTGCCAAGGGACAGGAAGAATTATTGACGTCAATTAATGAAATCTTAGCGGGGATCTCTGAAGAAGAACGGTTAAGTATTATGGATCAGGCTGTATTGGATCAGCCGGTTGCCCAGGAGTAAGGAGAATAAGCTGGTCGGTACAGAGGAGATCATAATGCTCGTGGAAGCTTTGTCTCCGGTTTTGATTGCTGATTCCTGGCCGCTGTAAAAGGATACTGCCTTTACAGCGGCTTTTTTAACGGTAGAAATCCAAGGGGGAAGACGGAATGGAATCGATGTCCTTTTTTGACTGGGTTTTGAAACTGATCAATGAGTATTGGCCAATGTTTTTGCGCGGAGCAGAAAATACTTTGTTTATTGCATTGATCGGGACGGTTATTGGCTTTGCCATCGGTATTTTGCTTGGAGTGATTCGAACGATACCGGTTGATCCTTCGGACAATTGGCTGAAAAAAGGTATTTTAAAATTGGCTAATATTTTGATTAATGTTTATGTAGAAGTTTTTCGTGGAACGCCCATGATGGTACAGGCAATGGTAATCTATTATGGAAGTCCCATGGTTGTAGGTATTAAACTCAATAATATTGCCGCTGGAGTATTTATTGTTTCGATTAATACCGGTGCATATATGGCGGAAATTGTCCGCGGCGGAATTATTTCTATTGATAAAGGACAGTTTGAAGCCGCTCATGCGATTGGAATGAGTCATTGGCAAACGATGCGTTGCATTATTTTACCTCAGGTTGTACGGAATATTCTTCCTGCAACCGGTAATGAATTTGTTATTAATATCAAAGATACATCGGTGCTTGCGGTTATTTCGGTTTCTGAACTTTTCTTCCAGACCAAATCAGTCGCGGGAAATAATTTTAAGTATTTTGAGGCTTTTACCATTGCTTGCGTGATGTATTTGATTATGACTTTTACCGTTACACGTATCTTACGGGTCATGGAAAGAAAATTAGACGGTCCCCAAAACTACGATATGATGCAGTCCCATACGCCAGATGTGAAAGAGGTGAAAAACCGTGCCTAAATCCCATTCCGAAACATTGATCGAGATTCGTCATTTGAGCAAATCTTTTGGGAATCATGAAGTATTGAAAGATATTCATTTTCATGTTGACCGAGGTGAAGTAGTTTGTATAATTGGTTCTAGTGGATCGGGCAAATCAACTTTGCTGCGGTGTTTAAATTTATTGGAACGACCGGATGGCGGGGAGATTATCTATGAAGGAAAAAATATTTTAGATGCTAAGATGAATGTAACTGCATATCGAGCAAAATTAGGGATGGTTTTTCAACAATTTAATTTATTTAATAATTTAAATGTTTTAGATAATTGCGTTGTCGGACAGGTGCAGGTTTTGAAGCGTCCTAAAAATCAGGCTGTACAGACTGCGGAAAAATATTTGTCAACCGTAGGAATGAATCAGTTTATGCAAGCTCGGCCGTCTCAACTTTCGGGTGGACAGAAACAACGGGTGGCGATTGCCCGTGGACTTTCAATGGAACCCGACGCGCTTTTGTTTGACGAACCGACCAGTGCATTGGATCCGGAAATGGTGGGGGAAGTGCTGAAAATTATGAAACAATTAGCGGAAAGTGGACTCACGATGCTGGTTGTGACGCATGAAATGCAGTTTGCCCGAGAAGTGGCCGATCGCGTTGTTTTTATGGACGATGGAATTATTTTGGAGGAAGGAACACCTCAGGAAATCTTCAATCAACCGAAACATGAACGAACCCGAAACTTCTTAAAACGAATGCTGAACCAGGAATAAAAAATGGCCTCAAAGAGATGGAAAACATCTGTGAGGCCATTTTTTGTTTTTAGGTCGAAAACACTTGGACTAGAATATCTGCTAAAAGTTCCGCAGCGTATTCGGCTTCTTCCAAAGAATTTAAGTCTGTGCCAAATTCCAGGAGTAACGCGCCTGTGAACAACTCTTGGTGGTAAGTTCCGGCTTTTTGGGTAATGCCGCGAATAAGACCGGGATACAATTGATTTCCTACCGTTTCAATTTTTTGCGCGAGCGCTAGATTTTGTTCCCAGTTTGGATGGGATTTACGCTGATTCGTCCCAACAACTAATAGGATTCGTGCAGCTTTTCGGTGATTGATTTCTACTGTATCCGCTTTTTTTTGGGATAGAATACTGTCTCGATGGACGTCGAAGAGTGCGACGAGTTGATCGGGATATTTTTCTAAAATTTGATTGACGGTTTTGCGCGATTCCGTGTAGCTATTATCGTAACTGGGCCAGTCGTGCATACCAAAGACGAATTCGGATGGAAGTCCTTTTTGGGTCAGTTGTTCGGCTAAGTGGGTGGCTACATTGTTGATAAGGCCGTTTCCACCGGAAACGTGGGTGCCGCCTGAAGAAGGCGTATAACTTTCGGAGTTATGCGTGCAATAAAGAACAATTCGTGTTTGACCGTCTGCTACAGTATTACTGGATAAAGGGGAAACGACAGGCGTTGATTCGTGGTCGCGCAGAAAGTCTTGTACATCGACTCCGGAAGATATTGGAGATTCCGGATCGGTTATAAAGTTTTCTTTCTCTTCTTTTGGCGTTGAGGGATCTTCGCTTTCGACTTCTTCAGAGGCTGCAAGCGCATGTAATTGCGAAGTAAGTAAACGCTGAGGAAGATGTTGAAACCAATTTGAAAAAGAGATGATCTCCAGGTTGGGGGCCATGTAGTTCATTCCGACTAAAGAAAGTTGACGTTGTACCTGAGAAAACGATAATCCATTCGATGGGATGTCCCAAATCAAACGGCAAACCCAGGCGGAACCGTTTTGCAGATAGGAAAGCAAGTGAAGCGTTGGATCGCGTGCGGTTATTCCGGTAATCAATGTCCCCAAGACAAGAAATAATAAGAGAAACCATTTTAAAAATCCCGAAAAAATACGCCGTTTCATTTTAACCCCCTCCCTGTTTGCTACAGATATTTTATGAAAAATCTTCCTATAATATGCTGCAAAGACTCCAAAAAAGGATACAATATAATGGTTGCGCCGGAAAGATTTTTACGGTATCCTAATAGTTGTATTTAAAAATTGATTGTGTTTGAAATCAGAAAACAGGAGGAAAAGGATCTTGTTTTGGATTTTATCCGGGACGATTTTAATTGCAGATCGGCTGATAAAAAATTATATTGTCGCGCACTTTGCTTTACACGAAAGTAAACCCATTATAGACGGAATGGTTTCCTTATTATATGTGCAGAACAGGGGAGCTGCTTTTAGCATGTTGTCCGGACAGCGATGGTTACTGTTAGCGATTTCTATGCTGACGGTTTGCGGAATTTTGTGGTATCGGCGTCGCTATCATTTAAAACCCCGAATTGATTTGGCATTAGGCTGTGTTCTGGGAGGGGCGCTGGGGAATATGATTGACCGTTTTTATCTGGGGTATGTAATTGATTATATTTGTATTGGCTGGTGGCCGGTTTTTAATTTAGCCGATGTAGCGATTGTGTGCGGCGGAATATGGTTATTTTTAGGCGTTTTGTTGGATCATAAAGCAGAGGATAGGCCATGAAAAAGAGTGAAAAATGGGTTGGAGAGGATGAAGCCGGCAAAAGATTGGACGCTTGGCTTGCCGAACAGTATGGACATCTTTCCCGTGGGCGTTTACAGGAACTGATTCAAGAAGAAATGGTTTGGGTAGACGGGAAAAAGGTGAAACCCAGCTATCGAGTACGCGGTGGCGAAAAAGTGATTATAGAAGAACCGGAGCTGAAAAAGTTGGATCTCATTCCGCAAAATATTCCTTTGACGATTCTTTATGAGGATGCGGATGTGGTCGTGTTGGATAAACCGAAAGGAATGGTCGTACATCCTGCGCATGGGAATTGGGATTCAACATTAGTGAATGCCTTGCTGTATCATGTAAAGGATTTATCGGGGATTAATGGGGATTTACGTCCGGGCATTGTTCATCGATTGGATAAGGATACTTCAGGGGTGATGATGGCGGCTAAAAATGACTATGCACATCGCAGTTTGGCCGAGCAGATCCGTGCGCATAGCATCCAGCGGGAATATGTGGCGTTGGTTCATGGGGTCATTCAAGAAAATTTGGGGACCATCGACGCGCCAATCGGACGTAGTAAAAAAGATCGCCAAAAAATGGCGGTTATAGCAGATGGCCGACCGGCTGTAAGCGATTATGAGGTGATGGAGCGTTTCCAGAATTATACATTGGTTCGCGTTCGGCTCCGTACGGGGAGAACGCATCAGATCCGGGTGCATTTTTCCTATATAAAACATGCCGTTGTGGGGGATCCGCTCTATGGTTCTGGAAAAAAACATTTCGGTGTGACGTCTCAAATGCTTCATGCTGAAAAGTTGGGATTTGTTCATCCGAAGACCCAGAAGTATATGGAGTTTACAAGTCCCTTGCCGGAATATTTTCAAAATATCTTAGAACAATTGCGTTCGTATGAGCGATAGAATGAATAAAATGAATAGATAGAATGAATAAAAAACACTTTCAGGTTCATAAAGTGGGCATAAAATTTAGAAAAGGATGATTGAAATATAGGAAAGTGGGTGAAGAATGTGCTGGAAAATGTTGATTTAAAGGTAGAAATAAAAAAGAAAGAAAGCAAACTTTTGATCGAAAACCTGCAAAATGACTTGATGGTTCTTCAACAGCAGATGAAAGAATTGAAAATTCCGATGCTGATTCTTTTTGAGGGATGGGACGGCTCAGGAAAAGGCGTCTGTATTAATAAATTGGTGAATCAGCTGGATACGCGCGCCTATACCGTCTATTCGATTCAACCGGCTGATGAGGCGGAAAAACGCAAACCGGTTATGTGGCGTTATTGGCAGAAAGTTCCGGTTTACGGAAAAATATCCATTTTTGACGAGAGTTGGTATCAGGAAATTGCTTGGGCAGAATTTGAAGAAGAAGATTTCGAAGAAAATCGAATAGAACGATATGAACAAATCAAAGCGTTTGAGAGGCAGTTGGCTGACGACGGGTATGTTCTTGTAAAATTATTTTTGCATATTAGCCAAGAGGAACAAAAGAAACGACAGGACGAACAGCTACATGATCGGGCTACAACTTGGCAGGTGACCCGACGCGATCAAAAACAAAATCGCAATTATGAGAAATTTTTTAAGATTTTTGATTCCATGATTCAACGAACCCATACAGAATATGCGCCATGGTATCTTATTTCAGCTGAAGACGATTATTATGGCAAGGTGCAGTTTATGCGGATCATTCGAGACGTCATGCAAAAAGCGATTGATCAGAAAAGACAAGGGCAGCATCGGATTGATTGGGTGGTGCCGAATCGTTTTGACCTTATGCCTATTCCCCGGCTAAATGAAGTAAATTTAGAAATATCTTTGAGTGACGAAGCTTACAAAGAGGAGAAAGGGGACGCCGGAAAACGGCTGGCGGAGCTGCATAATTACTTATATCAAAAGAAAATTCCGCTGATTGTCTTATATGAAGGATGGGACGCCAGCGGAAAAGGCGGAAATATCCGACGATTGACGCAGTCATTGGACCCACGGGGGTACCGAGTGATCCCGACGGTCGCGCCGGATTATGTTGAAAAAAATCATCACTACCTGTGGCGATTTTGGAGAGACTTGCCTAAAACGGGTCATATTGCGATTTTTGACCGTACATGGTATGGCCGGGTCATGGTTGAACGAGTGGAAAATCTTTGTCGAGAAGATGAATGGAAACGGGCTTATCGTGAAATCAATGAATTCGAGGCGACATTGGATGACTGGGGCGCGATCATCGTAAAATTCTGGATACAGATTGATCAAGAGGAACAATTGAGACGTTTCAATGATCGGCAAAATAATCCCGATAAACAATGGAAAATTACCGAGGAAGATTGGCGTAATCGTGAGAAATGGCCGCTTTATGAAGAAGCTATTAACGAAATGTTGCAAAAAACCCATACCAATTACGCGCCGTGGACAATTATTGAAGGAAACGATAAAAAGTATGCTCGCGTCAAGGCCATGCGTACGATTATTAAGGCTATTGAACAGCGAATGGATTAACTCCCCCCAAAAATGCTTTTGGAGAATAGAGGACCGTGTCTATAGAAAAAGTGGAAGAAGAGAGAAAAATTGCTGAAAATAAAAAATCCACAATTTGTTAATTGTTATGTTGATCTTCGAAAATTACCGGAAGAAAAATGCCCTGAAATTGCTTTGGTTGGGCGTTCGAATGTAGGAAAATCCTCCTTTATCAACCGTGTATGCGGGAGAAAGAAATTGGCGAAATCAAGCTCAACTCCAGGGAAAACGCGTACGATAAACTATTA
>CALXSZ010000054.1 GCA_944391275.1 uncultured Syntrophomonadaceae bacterium | reverse complement strand
ACTTCGACCATTTCTTCTTCGCTGTATTCCAGATGAAGATACTGACCGATTTTGCGGATTAAATCTTGATAGAATAATGGCTCCTGACATTCCATGAGAATTTCTACGGCGACGTCGGCTTCGCTTTTTTTGCGATTGGACATAACGACGGCCTCCTTTCGGCTACGATATAAATTTCTTATACACGAAAACAGCGGGAGAAGTCTCGCGGCTACTTTTACATATGTTCCGGTGCGCGAACGCCTAAAATTTCCAAAGCGTTTTTAAGCGTAACCCGTACGCAGGCGAGCAGGACTAAACGGGCATCCTGAAGCTCTTTTTGGTCCGACAAAACCCGGTGATGGTTATAGAAGCTGTGGAAACTCCCGGCCAGTTCTTGCAGATAACGAGCGATGCGGTGCGGCGCTAGAGCTTCTGCGGCGGTGCGAATTTCTTCTGGAAATTCGACGACTTTGTGTAAAAGCGCGCGTTCTTCTTCGTCCAACACGGCAAAACGCACGTTTTCTGGGGAAGGAATTTCAGCGCCGGCTGCGGCGGCCTGTCGGAAAATGCTACAAATACGGGCGTGGGCGTATTGAACGTAATACACCGGATTCTCTTGGCTTTGTTTGCGCGCCAATTCGAGGTCAAAATCCAGATGACTGTCCGGGCTGCGCATGATGAAGAAGAAACGGGCGGCGTCGCGGCCGACTTCTTCAATCAATTCGTCCAGCGATACGGTTGTGCCGGTCCGTTTGGACATGCGCACGATTTCGCCTCCCCGGTATAAACGGACCAGTTGGATCAAAAGGATCGTGAGCCGTTCGGGATCGTAACCAATCGCGGCCATCGCATTTTTCATGCGGGCGACATGACCGTGATGATCGGCCCCCCAAATATTAATGATCCGGTCGAATCCACGTTCAAATTTATTGCAGTGATAAGCAATGTCGGAAGCGAAATAGGTGGGAATACCGTTCGCGCGGATGAGCACTTCGTCTTTTTCTTCGCCGAAAGCGGTAGCTTTTAGCCATAATGCGCCTTCCGATTCGTAGACGTATCCGCGTTGACGTAAAACTTCTACGGTTTCTTTCACTTTTCCAGATGTGTGTAACGAACTTTCGCTGAACCAGCAATCGTAGGAAATGCCGAAATCGGCAAGGGTTTGTTTAATGTAAGTCAATTTTTCCTTCAGGGCGATTTTAGTCAGTTTTTCGCGCATTTCTTCCGGCGGAAGCGACAGAAATTCCCGACCGTGCGTCTGAATAATATGTTGAACGGTGTCCACAATATCTTGACCGGCGTAACCGTTTTCCGGGAATTCAAACGGTTCGCCCAAAAGTTCTTTATACCGCATTTCAAGCGATTGTCCTAGGACGGTGATTTGATTTCCCGCATCGTTGATGTAATATTCTTTTTCAACCTGATAACCGTCAAAACGCAGCAAATTGGCTAAGCTGTCGCCGAGCGCGCCGCCGCGGGCGTTGCCCATGTGCAGGTTCCCGGTCGGATTGGCGCTGACGAATTCAACCTGAATTTTTTCCGGCCGGGGTTCATTTTTCCCGTAATTTTCCCCGCAGGCGAGGATTTGCGCCGGGAGATTTTCCAACCAGGATGAAGGCAGGTAAAAATTGATAAAACCCGCGCCGGCCACGTCGATTTTTTCAACGGAGCCTGAAAGAAGAGAAGATAGTTCCTGCACCAGATATTCCGCAATCTTGCGCGGAGACATGCGAGCCTGTTTGGCGAACAACATGGCAAGATTACAAGCAAAATCCCCATGTTCGCTTTGGTTGGGGACTTCAACGACAAAATCCGGTATTTCTTCGAAAGAAAAATGCCCGGCCTCTCGGCAGGTTTGCGCAGCTTGTAAAACGGCTTGCCGAATATGACACTGAATCTCACGGATGGGATTCATGCAAAGACCTCCTCTATGTGTGATCTAAAAGGGGAAAATATTTTATGCAATATTTCTATTATATAACTTATTTGCGGGGATGGGAAGAACTCCCGATGAAATTTCCGGTTTTTCTAAGCGGTTGTGTGAGGGTTGCATAGGCGTTCCGATTTCGGGATTGTGACAAAGTCGGCGCCATAGACGTCCCATTTTAAAATGTATCCGGAATAAGAGACCTAAACGTCAAAGATTGCTTGGATGATTTTATTCTTTAGAGGGCGCGTTCAAGAACTGTTTCAGTGCTTCCAGGTTTTTCAGGGTGGTTTGACGACCGATTTGGTAGATCGTCTGGAGTTTTTCTGGATGGTGCTCGACGTGGCCGATCGGAAGCGCCTTTTCGGGCTGGATGACGAAAACTTCCCCCTGGCGAGCCTTTTCTCGGACATATTGCGTAGCGGCGTTGTACAGAAGGTGACGTCTGGCGGCGGCTTCAATAAATTTCGGATATTTTCTATAGGCGAAACGGATAAGCGGGAGTGCTTTGTTCTTTTGTTTGACGTAATCGGGTGGCTGGGTTAGAACGACCACGTTGCGGGTATATCCCAGTTGCTCGAAGTAACGCAGGGGGATCGAGTCGGCGATGCCGCCGTCCAATAATTTATATCCGTCAATTTCCACAATTCGGGAGGCAAGGGGCATGGAGGCAGAAGCGCGCATCCATTCAAGCGTTTGGGGGGAGATTTCATCGCATGGATGGTAAACGGCTCGTCCGGTTTTAAGATCGGTACAGACCAGATGAAATTCCATCGGAGATTGGTTAAACGTTTCTTCGTCGAAGGGGTCCAACTTTTCGGGAATTTCGTGGTAACAAAAATCGGCTCCGAAGAGGTCTCCTGTTTGGATGAGGGATCGGAAGCTGCAATAACGAGGATCGCGGCAATATTTCAGGTTGTAACGCAGGGCTCTTTCGGGTTGGTGTGATTTATAGTTGCATCCAAAAGCCGCTCCGGCCGATACGCCGATGGCGCCGTCGAATTCCACGTGCTGCTCCATCATGACATCCATCACGCCGACGCTGAAAAGAGCTCGCATGGCCCCGCCTTCTAAGACTAATCCGGTTTTCATGGTTTTCCCTCCTGCTCCAATGGCTCGTTGATCAAGTTTTCCGTTCGTTTCGAATGCTCTTTTAAAATTATACTATATATTTTGAATTTTTTGGTACGCAAAAATTTTTGCTGAATATCGGGGAAAAGAGGTTTCTGAAAGGAAAAAGAAACGGGGAGTGTTTTTGGGAAAAGGATGGAAAGAGGAGGGAAAAAGGATGGGGAAAGAATCGTCGGTTTGAAAAATTGGGAAAAAAGAGGATAAAATTTCCAATTTTGTGAGAGATTTTTTTGATTTTCTCTTTTATTAGTAAGGATGAAAATGGTATAGTAGTAATAATAGGTGAAGATATTCGAATCTCTTACGATTAAAGAAAAGAAGAATAGGAGAAAAACTTTAATCTTGGGAGGAAAAAGAGAAATTGGACGAAAGCGGGAAGGCTTTTTATCATTGGGTCCAATGAGGAGGAAAGTGAATGAGAAGAAAATCACCAGCAAAAATCAGTTGGATTTTGGTTTTGACCTTGGTTCTAAGCGTTTTTTATTTGCCAGCTCCGGCTGCACAAGGGGCGAGCATTAGTCCTTTTACGGATATTGACGAGTCGCATTGGGCGTTTAAAAGCGTGATTAAATTGCAGTGCCGGGGGGTTATTTCAGGGTATTCCAATAATACCTATAAACCGGACAATGTTATTTCCGAAGTCGAAGCGGTGATCTTGGCGGTGCGCAATCTTGCGGTAACCAGCGAAGTGGAAGCGATGGAGGACAGTCAGCCGTTGCCGTTTGAGGTTCCGGAATGGGCGGCGAATAACAATAAAAAGGAATTATTATATGCTTTGAAAATTGGATTGATTGATGAAGAAAATTTTGCGGCTTCACAGGCGGCTACACGCGCCTGGTTTACCAAATTGATGGTTCGGATGTGCGGATTGTCCGATGAAGCGCAGGCTTATAATCAAACGCGGACGTCCTTTGCGGATGATGCGGATATTGCGGATGAAGACGTGGGATTTATTCGTTTAGCGGTCCAAAGAGGGATTGTTTCAGGGTACAGTGATCAGACGTTTTTGCCGGATAAGTACGTAACGCGCGTGGAGGCGGCGTCGATCCTGGATCGTTGCGAGCCGCTCTTAAATATATCCAACTCCATTCGAATTGCTGCAATCAGCAATATATTGGGAAATATGTTAACCCTGCAATCCTCGGAGGGAACCCAGAATGCGCTTTTGGCCAATACCACCTGGAGTTTTGATGAACAGGGTCGGGTGATGGATATTTCCGAATTTAAAGTGGGGGATAACATCAAATATGTTTTAGGGAATACGAATATTATTTACGCGGAACGCACGACCGAGGCGGTTGCGATTGTTTCCGGAGGCACGTCCTCGACTACGTC
>CALXSZ010000053.1 GCA_944391275.1 uncultured Syntrophomonadaceae bacterium | reverse complement strand
CTCGTCCCCGAAAAATTCAATTCGGAAAGGAAAATCCTCCCCAATTGGAAAAACGTCGGCAATTCCGCCGCGTAGGGCATATTCTCCAGGAGCGGTAAGCGTATCCACCCGTTGATAACCAATAGTATTTAGTTGGGCGTTCAGCTGTGTTAAAGGAATTTCTTGACCCACTTGGATGGTAATATGCTTTTGTTCTAAAGATTTTTTGGGAAGCAGCGGCATTAAGAGGGCGGCTGCCGTGGTAATGATGCGCAACGAATGAGGTTGGTATAATAATGCTTGCAGTGTACGCATCCGCGCGACGTCGTTTCTGCCAACGGTTTGACGTTGAAAAATGATATTTGGCGCTGGGAAAAGATGAATTTTTTCCGCACCGGCAAAAACTTCCCAAGCGCGCATCAAATCATATGCTTGTTCTTCGGTAGCGGTGATGGCTAACGTGCAAGCGTCTTTTCTGGAACTATGAAGCGATTCCAAAACGAAACCGCGTGCGCTGCCCGATAGACCGGTTAAACTTCCGGCTTGACCGTTTGCCAAAGAAGATACAATTTTTTCTGCCCATTTCATAAAAATTCTCCTATTATCCCCAAATTTCTTAAAAATACCCATGCGTCGTAAACAAGTCGATCACTGGTTCGCATTTTACAACCAAAACGGGAAAGTGGACGCTGTATGGACAGCCCCCACTAAAAAACTTTCCCAATTGAGAGGTGTAGACGGATGGGTTTTTTAGATCCTGTTTAGTGATAGCGCGTATGCAGGATCATTTGCCCGCTTAGCCCGTGCTGACGCGCGCAATCCTCACAGACGCCGCGTACTTCAAAAGCGCCGTCAACGCCGTCATCCGTTTGTTCAATATGGTAATACTGATTGCAATATTGGCAAATATGATAAAGTTTCATGAGAAAATCCTCCCTTTTCCATCCCTTTTTCTAAATAGATTGTGCAGAAAAAGGAGATTTATGCGGGAGAAAATTTCTATTTTATTTTTCATTATATTGATTCATGGCTGCGTTTATACCGGATTCAACCCAGACTTCCAAGGCGTTGGCTGCTTTTTTAACGGCAGCGTCTATCAACGGCTTTTCTTCTGATGAGAAATGGCCGAGGACCCAAGGAACGGTATTTTCGTGTGGAGGTCTTCCGATACCAAGCCGCATGCGAGCAAAATCCTGTGAACCCAAGCGTTCGATGATGGATTTCATCCCATTATGACCGCCGGCGCTGCCTTTGGAACGAATTCTTAGAGCAGCGACCCTTAAGTCCATATCGTCATAGACGACGATGAGATCTTTGAGATCCGCCTTGTACCAATGCATCAACGGTTGAACAGCTCGGCCGCTTAAATTCATAAAAGTAAGCGGTTTAACCAGTAGAACTTTTTCTCCATGCATCCGAATTTCACCAATAATGGCGTCAAATCGATCGATCTGTTTTTCTACCGGGAATCGGTCCGCTAATTCCTCCACTACCATGAAACCAACATTATGTCGAGTATGATGATAGTCTTTTCCCGGATTTCCCAATCCAACAATAATTTTCATCGCTATTTCGCACCTAAAATATGGACTTCCTTATAATTTCCGTCCCCTGTTTCAAATAACTTACTCACCGATAAATCGTTATGGATGCGCAAAATGGCCTCGCCCATCAAAGATGCAATCGATAGAATTTTCATATTTGGAAGAATATGTTCCTGAGGAATCGGGATGGTATTGGTGAGAATAATTTCTTTGACGGGCGCTTCGGCTAAACGCTCTAAAGCAGGCCCGGAAAGTACCGCGTGAGTGGCGCAAAGAATGACTTCCAACGCGCCTTTGTCCATCATGGCTTTGGCGGCGCTGGTGATGGTTCCGGCGGTGTCGATGATATCGTCCACAATGACGATCCGTTCCCCTTCGATATTTCCGATGATATTCATGATTTCCATGACATTGGGTTTGGGACGACGTTTATCAATGATGGCTAGAGGGGCGTCCAGACGAGTCGCTAAGTCGCGCGCGCGCGTAACGCTCCCCACATCGGGAGAAAGAACCGTACAATTTGAACCGTAACCCGCCTGAATGCAATATTCCGCTAAAGCTGGAACGCCTGGAAGATGATCGACCGGAATATCAAAGAACCCCGGAATCTGGGAGGCGTGTAGATCCATCGTTATGATCCGGTTCATTCCCACGCGACTTAAAAGATCCGCAATCAGTTTGGCGGTAATGGGTTCACGGGCTTTGGATTTTCGATCTTGTCGCGCATAACCGTAATAAGGAATAACTGCGTTAATACGAGCGGCGGAAGCACGGCGTACAGCGTCCGCCATGATCAGTAATTCCATTAAATGATCGTTAATGTGCGGGGCGCAAATTGGCTGTACCAGGAAAATATCGCCTCCCCGCACGCTTTCATTAATGGATACGCTAATTTCTCCATCGGAAAATTTGCCTACATTGGCGTCCCCCAACGGAATGCCCAAGTACCTTACAATTTCTTTGGCCAAATCAGGATTGGCATTACCCGTGAAGACTTTAATGTTCCCCCTGGAATTCATAATGAAAGAAACCTCCTCTATTCCCTGTTTTTATCCGAATAAAATGCCTTGACGGACGAAAGATGAATTTATTTTTTCGGTATAATACGAACATCGGCTCTTTCCACAGCTAAACAATCTGCCGGAACATCCTCCGATACCGTGGAACCTGCGCCAATACGAGCGTAATTGCCCACCTGAATAGGCGCGACAAAATTCGTATTACTCCCAACAAAAACATGATCGCCAATAACAGTTTGATGTTTATTAGTGCCGTCAAAGTTGCACGTGATGCTCCCTGCGCCGACATTCACCTGCTTGCCAATTTGCGCATCTCCCATGTAACTTAAATGTGGAACGGCGCTTTTTTCTCCGATTTGGGCATTTTTTATTTCCACAAAACTCCCCACCAGCACGTTGTTTTCTAAAACCGTTTGACTACGCAAATGCGCGAATGGACCAATATGACAACCGGAACGCACTTGAGTTTTTTCCAGCCAGGCTTGTTGGATCGTACAATTTTCTCCAACGTCGCTGTCAACAATATGTGAATAGGGACCGATCGTACAGTTTTTTCCAATATGCGTACTGCCGCAAAGAAATGTGCCGGGCAAAATTGTTGTGTCGTGATCAACGGTTACCTGCCAATCAATATAGGTCGTATCGGGATCCACAATGGTAACTCCATCCAACATCAACTGTTGGTTTTTCCGTTGTCTTAGAATTTTTTTCTCCTCATCCTGCTGAAGGTGCTCGTTGACTCCCTTGACCTCGTCTTGCGCTTCGCCAGCCGTGTAAACGGAGATTGGTAGCCGCCAACGACGCAGGATCTTTAAAACGTCTGGTAAATAATATTCATGTTGAACATTATCGTTTTTTAATTCTTGTAAAGCGCGAAAAACGGAGTTTGTCTGGAAACAATAAGTTCCGGAATTGACTTCCCGAATCTTTTTTTCTTCCCGGGTGGCGTCTTTTTCCTCGACAATGCGATGAAAAAATCCCCCTTTGGTGCGAATCACGCGTCCATACCCAAAAGGAGAATCTAAAATAGCCGTCATTACCGTTGCTTCCGCCCCTGAGGCCCAGTGAAACTTCAATAAATCCGCCAGTGTCTGGCTACGAAGCAAGGGCGTATCTCCGTTTGTTACCAGAATTGTGCCGTTCTTAGGCAGCAATTTTTCCGTTTGCATTAAAGCATGTCCAGTTCCTAATTGCTGTTCCTGAACGGCAATACGTAAATCTTTCTGATTAGTCAATGTTTGGCAAACGGTTTCCCGACCGAACCCCAAAACCAGTACGATATCTTCACTTCCTGCGCCGCGTACCGCGTCGATGACATGCTGAATAATAGAACGGCCTGCAATAACGTGCGCAACTTTTGGAAGATCCGATTTCATTCGCGTACCCTTGCCGGCGGCAAGAATAACCGCAGAAAAATCCATCTGTTTCACCTCTTCATCATAAATTGCCTGTCAAATTATAGAAGAAAAACGGTCCCGTCAATCCGACGAATGGCGTAATTTTTCCAATAGAATAATCTCCACGTTTTCAATGTGGTCTTGTGCCAGGTGATTGGCGGTTTCGCCGTCTCGGGCGCGGATAGCCGCTAAGATGGCGCGATGTTCTTCCAATGAACGTTTCATTCGTCCGGGATATTGCAGCGAAGCGGCACGAAAACGTTCGATTTGTTCGCGTAAATTGCTAATAATGTTACAAAGACGCTTATTTCGACTGGCTTGATAAAGAATTTCATGAAAGGCCGTGTCCACTTTTAGAAGCTGTGGCATATCGTTATTTTGAATGGCGATGGCCTTTTGTTGGAGAAGCTGATCCATCTCCAGGATTTCTTCTTCCGTAGCACGTTCCGCACATAACTCTGCGGCCAGCCCTTCCAAGGATTTACGCACTTCAAACGTATCTTCCAAGTCCCGAAGAGAAAAATCGGCCACGTAAGCGCCTTTTCGAGGGATCATAACGATGAAACCTTCCAACTCCAACTTTCGTAAAGCCTCGCGAATGGGCGTACGGGAAACGCCCAATTCTTCTGCGAGCTGGATTTCCATCAAACGTTCGCGAGGTTGCAAAGTGCCGTCTAAAATGGCCTCGCGTAAGGCTTCTAGGACCAATTCCCGCAAAGGCTTATAAGAATCAAAATTCACTGGCGTTAAACGTTTTTCTTTTTCCACAAAAGCAACCTCCTTTTTCGATCGTTATGTATACACATTTAGGATAAGAAACTTTTTCTTTTTCATACGCGTTTAGTCAATTTTAGGCGTAAAACTTTCTGCGACAAAACATTCCGCGTATGCCTCGGATAGCCGTCCGGCAGCTGCATGAGCCGCTGAATTATTGCCAAAGACCCCAAAGACGGCGGAGCCGCTTCCGGTCATGTGCGCAGCAAGCGCGCCCAAATTTTGCAATTGGGCAATCAAAACGCCAATTTCCGGCTTCAGAGCTAAGCTGGCCTTTTCTAGGACGTTTCCTGTACAAAGAGCAATGTCTTCCACTTTTTGGGTTTCCCAGGCTTGTAGAAATGCGGCGTGATTTAAATGCTCCTGGATGGGCATACGATCAAACTGTTGATAGACCATGGCGGTGGATAAAGAAAAAGCCGGTTTTACAACCACCAGATAGAGGTGAGGCGCATGGGGTAAAGGCTGCATAACCTCTCCTTTTCCGGTACATAAAGCTGTGCCGCCTACAATACAAAAAGGGACGTCCGCCCCTAATTGAACGCCGCAATCACACAGCTCCGCAAGCGGCAAATTCAGTGAAAATAACCGGTTCATTCCGGCGATAACCGCTGCCGCGTCCGAACTGCCTCCTGCCAGGCCGGCTTCGACGGGAATCCGTTTGGTAATCGAAATAGAAACCCCGTCTTGCAGTTCGTAACGTTTTAACATGAGTTCAGCCGCTTGCCAAGCCAAATTTTTGGAGTCATTTGGAAGCTGTACTCTTCCGCAATCCAACGTGATTCCTTTTTCTTGACGCTTAAGAAGAACGTTGTCGGCTAAATCGATTTGATGCATGACGGTTACAAGATCATGATAACCATCCGGCCTTTTTCCAAGAATGTCAAGAGTTAGATTAATTTTCGCTGGCGCTGTTATTTGTAGTTGCTGCATGTTTTCCTCTAGACGTGCGAAATTCTTTACTTGTAGCATTATAACATTCCCGATCGTCTTGCGCAATGCACGAATCCGAGTTTATTCCGTATTGGGAAGAATAATTCATACGAAATAAAAAAAATTGACCTTTCAGGGGAGAGAGAACCTGAAAGGTCAGATTTTAATAGACTAAAGAATCATTTTGATTGATTCTACTCGGAGTAGTGTGAAAAAACGCTTTGAAATACCGCGAAAGAGAATTACAACGGATAGAACACAGGGCAAAGTACGATAACCAGAATCGAAGCGATGACTTGGAAAATCGTTCCTAACTTGATGTAATCCATAAATTTATAAGGCGTATCCGGCACGTAACCGCCGCTTAATACGATCGTGTTTGGAGGCGTTCCAACCGGCGTCATGAAAGCGGCGGAACATCCGATGGCTAAGCCCATCAGAATCGGAACGGCGCTGAATCCCATACCGGAGGAGACGTAAATAGCAATTGGACTCATCATGGCAACGGCTGCTGTATTGGACATAATTTGTGTCATAATAATTGCGATTAAAACGAATACAGCATAGATGACGAACGCGCTCGCGTCTCCCAACTGTCCTACGGCCCAATCGGCGATCAATTGACCCGTTCCGCATTTATCCAAACCACCTGCAAAGGAAATGGACCCGGCCAATACGAAGAAGGTATTCCAGTCGCTTTCCAAGTACAGTTGTTTCAGACTCCAGCAACCCAAGATGACGGTCAACATCGCCGCCGTGATGGCTACGGTGCTCAATTCAAAGGATAAATAGTCGCTTACATAGGACTGGCAAATGAAGCCTACGATAGCAAAACCCATGCAGAACGCGCATTTCTTCTGTTTCGCGTCCATTTTAATTTCCGTCTTGCCTTCCGAAACACCGTGCTGCGCACAGAAATCCATGGAGATTTTCCGTTCCATTTCAATTTCTTTGGCGAAGAATTTTCCGGCTAAACTACCTAGGAATGTTAATACCCCAATCAGTAATACAATACAGATCGGGCCGCCGACCAAGGCGAATTCGAAGAATCCAAACGGTTCTAAACCTTCTGTTTCAGCCATTAATGCGTTAACAATAACCTGCGGGGTGGAACCGGCTAAGGTCAACATACCGCCGGCGGAAGCCGCGAAAGCCAACGGCATCAAGAACTTACGCGCGGAGATTTTCCCGTTGGAAGCCTTGGAAACGGATTCCAGAATCGGTTTAAAGGTCGCGGTGGTCGCGCTGTTGTTCAAGAACGCGCTCATGATCATAACGACCGGAAATAAAATCAGACCAATTTTCTTTTCCGTATCACAGACGTTTCTCAACGCGCCCCCGATCGTATCAGCCAAACCGCATTCGAATACGCAGGCGCCAACCATACACATGGAAAATACCATCCACGTGGAGTCGGAGTTGTAACCGCTGTTGCTTTCAGCCCATGTAGCCGCCTGGAACCAAATCAAGAGGGGACTCCCGATAATAGCGGTAACGGCCAACGGAATAACTTCCGTTGCGTAAAGCACTAAAATAATCAGCATCAGAATCAAACCTGTTGCAGCAGGACTCATAATTATTC
>CALXSZ010000052.1 GCA_944391275.1 uncultured Syntrophomonadaceae bacterium | reverse complement strand
GTATGCCGACGCTGTAACGCCGTCTATGGAAAACGCTCTGCGCGAAACCCAGCGCCGCCGTGAAATTCAGCAAAAATATAATGAGGAACATGGGATTATCCCCAAAACCATTATCAAAAAAGTGGCGGATGTCCTGGAGATTTCTACCCACAAAGAGGAAGAAAACGCCAAGGGGAAAAAGAAAAAGCGCCTGACAGCAGCAGAAAAGAAACAGATGATAGAACAGCTCACCAAAGAGATGAAAGCGGCTGCCAAATTGCTTGAATTTGAACATGCAGCCTATTTGCGGGATAAAATTAAGCAGTTGACCGGAGAGTCAAAAAATAAATTGGAGTAAGGGCGGATAGCAATGACAATGAAAAATATTTATGTAAAAGGAGCGCGGGAACATAACCTGAAAAATGTAGATATTGAAATCCCGCGCGATAAGTTGGTAGTCCTTACCGGCCTTTCCGGTTCTGGAAAATCTTCTCTTGCCTTTGATACAATTTATGCAGAAGGCCAGCGCCGTTATGTAGAATCGCTTTCTTCCTATGCGCGCCAGTTTTTAGGTCAAATGGAAAAGCCCGATGTGGATTATATTGAAGGACTTTCGCCCGCGATTTCCATCGACCAAAAAACCACTTCAAAGAACCCTCGTTCTACGGTAGGGACCGTAACGGAAATATACGATTATCTCCGTCTGCTCTATGCCCGTATTGGTGTGCCGCATTGTCCGGTTTGCGGCCGGGAGATTAAACAGCAGACCATCGATCAGATTGTCGATCAGGTCATGAATCTGCCGGAACGAACCAAAATACAGATTTTAGCGCCTGTGGTGCGTTCCCGTAAGGGCGAACATGTGAAAGAATTGGATGCGGCGCGCCGCGGCGGTTTTGTCCGGGTTCGTGTGGATGGTATTATCTATGATCTTTCCGAAACGATTAAGTTAGAAAAAAATAAAAAGCACACTATTGAAATTGTGGTGGACAGGCTGGTAATCGGTCCAGAGCTTCACTCCCGTTTGGCGGATTCCATCGAAACGGCTTCGGCGCTTTCCGGCGGCCTAACGGTGGTAAGCGTAATAGATGGGGAAGATCTTCTGTTTTCCCAAAACTACGCCTGTCCTGATCATGGAATTAGTGTAGAAGAATTGACCCCGCGCATGTTTTCTTTTAATAATCCGTATGGAGCTTGTGAAAAGTGTACGGGATTAGGTGTCTTTATGAAAATTGATCCGGATTTAATCTTGCCGGATAAACGTCTTTCTATCAGTAAGGGCGGACTGAAAGGGAGCGGATGGGCCTTAGAGGGCAGCACGATTGCTACCATGTATATGAATGCTTTAGCAAAGCGCTATCATTTTTCTTTAGATACTCCAATCGGTGAACTTTCTCCTGAGGTTATTGATGTCCTGCTTTATGGAACAAAGGGAGAAAAAATAGAGATTGAACGCCGCAACGAGTATGGAAGCGGAAAATATAAGGTGGAATTTGAGGGAATTATCAATAATTTGGAACGAAGATTTCGGGAAACCCAAAGCAGCTGGATCAAAGAAGAGATAGAATCGTACATGAGTGAGGTTCCCTGCAGCGCCTGTAAAGGGAAAAGACTCTCTCCCATCAGTTTGGCGGTTACGGTCGGCGGAATCAATATCAGCGATTTTTGTGATATGTCTGTCACAAATGCGCTGAATTTTGTCAATAACTTGCAATTGTCGGATCGCGATGCCATGATCGCTAAAACCATTTTAAAAGAAATACGGGATCGCCTTGGATTTTTGCAGAGCGTAGGACTGGAGTATCTCACACTTTCCCGTTCTTCGGGTACGCTGTCCGGCGGAGAAAGCCAGCGGATTCGTCTGGCAACCCAAATTGGTTCTTCTTTGATGGGAGTTTTATATATTTTAGATGAGCCGAGTATTGGTCTGCATCAGCGCGACAACGATAAATTATTGGCCACCTTAAAACGGCTGCGCGATCTGGGAAATACTGTTTTAGTGGTAGAGCATGACGAAGAAACCATGCTGGCGGCAGATCATATCGTCGATATTGGTCCCGGGGCGGGAATTCATGGTGGAAATGTTATCTATAATGGCCCGGTAAAGGGGATCTTCGATTGTAACGAATCCATTACCGGACAGTATCTCAGTGGGGTAAAGCAGGTGGAGATCCCCACACAGCGCAGAAAAGGAAATGGAAAAAAGCTGAAAATTGTGGGGGCCCGTGAAAATAATTTAAAAAATATCGATGTTGAAATTCCTTTAGGGGAGTTTGTTTGCGTTACCGGTGTTTCCGGTTCGGGAAAATCTTCTCTCATCAATGAAATTCTTTACAAATATTTGGCTGCTGAGCTCAATGGGGCAAAAACCCGTGCGGGAGCCTGCAAACAGATCCGGGGTGTTTCCGAACTCGATAAGGTGATTGAAATCAATCAGGCGCCAATCGGAAGAACCCCTCGTTCCAATCCGGCAACTTACACGGGGGTTTTTACAGACATTCGGGAGTTATACGCCAATACACAGGATGCAAAGTTGAGGGGATTTAATTCCGGCCGATTCTCTTTTAATGTAAAGGGAGGACGGTGCGAGGCGTGCCAGGGCGACGGCATTATCAAAATAGAAATGCATTTTCTGCCGGATGTGTATGTCCCCTGCGATGTCTGTAAGGGAAAACGATACAACCGTGAAACATTGGAAATCCATTATAAAGGAAAAAGTATTTATGATGTTTTGGAAATGACAGTGGAAGAGGGCCTGGCCTTTTTCTCCAATATTCCCAAAATTGCGCGAAAACTGCAAACCTTGCAGGACGTGGGGTTAAATTACATTAAAATTGGTCAGCCTGCAACCACACTTTCGGGTGGAGAAGCGCAAAGGGTGAAATTGGCTACCGAGCTTTCAAAACGTCCGACAGGAAGAACCATTTATATTTTAGATGAACCTACAACCGGGCTCCACATTGCGGATGTACACAAATTAATTCAGGTATTGCAAAAGCTAGTAGATAGCGGGAACACCGTAGTGGTGATTGAACACAATTTGGATTTGATTAAGACCGCAGACTATATTATCGATCTCGGCCCCGAAGGGGGAGAAAATGGGGGAACGGTGGTAGCAACCGGAACGCCTGAGCAGGTAGCCGAAATTCCCGCATCCTACACGGGACAATATTTGAAGAAAATATTTGAAAAAAGAAAATCCCAGCAATAAAACATCTCCGGAATATTGTAAAATATGTTTTGGTCGCTCAAAATGTCCAAGATGTATGGAGAATTCGCTTTCTTATTCCGGTCAGATAAAATGTCCCATCTGATATGGTGTTTGACAGTTGACAGATACAGACGACTTTCCGGTTATAGTTTTTCCTAAGAAGGCTTCGGAAGTTTTTATCTGATTCGCGTTTGGCGGCTAAAAATCTTTTCCATTATATTTCCTGTACAACTCCTATTTTTTCACGCTAAGTTCCGTTAGAAAATATTTGACAAAAGCCTCAATGAATTTCCGATATCCATGATGTCGGAAATCATCGAGGCTTTTGAATTTAGTTATTTGCTAATTTGTGGGCAAAAGATTATTCTGCTGTAAATAAGGGGAGATTGGATCCTTTTCGGATAAAGGCAGGAATTTGATCGAGCGGTGCATCAATTTCGATGGCGCTTCCTCCAGAATAAGAGGTGCCAGACCAACCATCTATCCAGTCTGCGCCCTTTGGCAGATAAATGCTGCGGGTGCGCTGTCCGTTTTCCATAATTGGAGCAACCAAAATATCTGAACCAAATAGATATTGATCCTCAATTTTCCATGCTTTATCATCTTGTGGGAAATCGTAGAACAGCGGACGCATGACGGGGGTTCCTACTTCACTTGCTTCCTGCATTAAACCGGCAATATAGGGTTTTAACCGTTCACGCAAGAATAAATATTTTTTACAAATTTCATAAACATCGTTTCCGAAAGACCAAACTTCATTTGGTGCGCCAGACAGGCATCCGCATCCACCAGTTGTTCCTAATTGCGGCTGTTTTGGAACACGGTCGCCATGTAAACGCATAACCGGACAAAATGCACCATATTCAAACCAGCGGACCAACAGTTCACGGAATTCGGGATCATTGGCATCTCCGCCATGGAAACCTCCGATATCGGTCGTCCACCATGGAATACCCGCAATCGCCATATTTAAGCCAGCAGCAAATTGGTTGCGCAGGCTCTTAAAGCTTGAATGGATATCCCCCGACCAAACGAGCGCCCCGTAACGTTGGCTTCCCGCCCAGGCACAACGGAGCAGGTTAATAATATTATCCTGTCCCTCTGCTTTCATACCATCAAAGAAAGTTTTGGCGTACATCATAGGATAAAGATTTCCGATTTGGACATTTGGCCCTAAATAGTAGCGATAGTTATCAAAATCATAGATAGTATATTCCGGTTCCGCTTCATCCAACCAGAAAATCCGTACACCCTTATCATAGTAGTTCTTTTTCGCTTTTTCCCAAACATATTCCCGTGCTCCTGGGTTGGTAGCATCATAATGAACTGTGTTTCCTTGGTAAGTCATAGAAACACGAACCCCGCGTTCCGATCGGATTAAGTATCCTTTTTCTTCCATTTCCTTGAAGTTTTCACTTCGATAGTCTACGGTAGGCCAAATGGAAACCATAAGTTCAATACCCATTTCCTTTAATTCACGGATCATCGCATCTGGGTCCGGCCAGTAAACTGGATCGAAGCGCCAATCTCCCTGATTTGGCCAATGGAAATAGTCAATCACAATAACAGAGATTGGAAGCCCGCGCTTTTTATATTCCCGTGCAACTTCCAACAGTTCGTCCTGCGTTTGATAGCGCAGTTTACACTGCCAAAATCCCATCGCATATTCCGGCATCATCGGTACTTTTCCAACCGCGTTGGCATAAGCCTGCTCAATTTCGGCAGGAGTATCTCCGGCGGTAATCCAATAGTCCAATTTTTTGCTGGAAACGGCATACCATGTAGTCATATTTTTGGCAAACGTGACGCGGCCTACTGCCGGATTATTCCATAGAAAACCATAGCCTAGGGAAGAAAGTGCAAAGGGAACAGAGGCTTGAGAATTCCTATGGGCCAACTCTAACTCACTGCCCTTTAAATCCAGGTAAGGTTGCTGATATTGGCCCATACCAAAAATTTTCTCATTTGGATTCGATTCAAAACGGGCCGTAATTTCGTAGTCCCCGCCTACAATAGGACGGTGTTCTCTCGCATCAATATTAAGGGAACTGCAATAGTCGGCAGTAAGATCCTTGCGGTTACGCAAAAATTATACTAAAGATGAATTTGTTTGTCTATAATTTAATGTTATCCTTCCTGTATAAAGCGGTCAAATATAGTTTTGAAAATGGAGCATACTCACTAACTATGTTCTTTTTTCTGTAAAAGGAAGGATATTTCATTGTTTTACCGAGAATATCCTCAATCTTGGAAAAATCTCGCGGTCTCATAGGCAAGAAAATGAAATTTACGAATTTTACATTTGGCAGGGGGATTATCTGCTGTAGATAACATTTGCTTGATAGGGGTACTTATGGTTTATTCGTTAAGTAAAGCTCTCAGAATAAATATTTAAATATCAATAAAGACGAAAATTTTGAAAGGATCGTAGTTTTACGAAATATTTTTAAATATAACATCCAATCATTCACAATGATAGGGATTTTACTTATCAGAATCATTCTTGATTTCTCTTTTTGTGCTGGAACCATGATTTGATTTATCTTTTTATGAATATCTTTTGGGAGTTACTGTATAGTTTAATTTTCATAATTCTCGAAATTTTTTACTGTTCCCAATACTTATATCCCAGTTTAAATTCCATTAGGAATATGAAGATAAGTCGGCAATTCATTTTGGATAAAATAGTTTCAATATTTCAGTATCATAGAATTCACTATAAACAAAAAGCGAATCAACCACGTGAAATGGTCGATTCGCTTAAAATATATTTTCTGCCTTATTTCAGAATTTACCTTTAAAATAAATTTCCATTTACATCAAAATGTAATGGTTCCGGTTCACTCAAAACTTTTAAATTGGGAAAATGTTCCATTTCAGAATAGTAAGATTCTGAAAGCATAATCTCTTCCAAATAAAGACTATTAGGAATTCTGACAATTTTTGGATTCTCCATGTCAATATGTACACAAGTTTTCACACAAAACTGGATTGCTAATTTATCATTTGCCACAACACATGGAATCATTGCAGTTTTCAATACTTTACTTGTAATACAATTAGGATACATTTTTTCCGGATCTATTTCGTCAAAAAGTCTTTTCGTAATTACACTTGACAATCCAGTTCCCAAGCCATTTCCATGGGATTCCTTACTAAGGCTTAGCATAGCAGTACGTTGTGCTTTGATTCCCCCGGTAGCATAAGGGGTGGAAAAGGTACCTGTAATATTGGGATCAACGCCGCTACCGCTATAATTTTTTCCTATTTCATCTACAATTAGCACATCACATTCTCCAACCAGAATACTTGGCATACAGGCAAAAGCCTCTTGTAAAAGAATAGGCTCCTTTTCTTCAATGTCCATAGAATCCACAGCAACTATTTTGTAGGTTTCATCAAAAGCGTTTTCAATACAGGGTACCGCAAAAAGGATAGGGGCGTTTTGCAGGATGGTCTTCCCAATTTGATAGATATTTTCCGCAATTTTTTGCATACCGTCTTCATGGACACGTTCTGCACCTTTTTGTTTTCCAAGTCCAACAGCCATCATTTTCATAATACCACTTTCATATTTTCCGCGAAATGCATTATGAGGTTTAATACGACAGGAAACAATGATTCCGTCAGCTTGGGCTGCATTTTTATCGATCACTACTGGTCTGCCATCTGGGGTATACCCTATTTCCTTTACTTCCATAGAAGAGCGAATAGGACAGCCCAAAAACTTTTCGGTAATTCCGAAACTCTCCAAAACCTCTTTCTGTCCTTCGGCAGTTGCACCTCCATGACTTCCCATAGCGGGAACAACAAAAGGATAAGCGCCTTTAGAAAGAACAAAATCGGTTATGGCTTTTGTAATAATAGCAACATTTGCTACACCACGACTTCCGGCAGTCACTGCAATATGCATTCCCGGTTTTATCTTATCGCAAAAAGGTTTTTGTGATAGCTCTTTTTGAACCACTTTTGGAATTTCCTCT
>CALXSZ010000051.1 GCA_944391275.1 uncultured Syntrophomonadaceae bacterium | reverse complement strand
TACGCAAGGAAGGAGGGGTTTTTATGAAGGGAAAAAATCTTTTTCTATCCTATAAACTTTCCGAACGGGCCGTTGTTCTGCTGGCTGATATTGCGGAACAGTCGGGAAAGATTTCCGAGGCGCGGCTACCGGCGTCAAAAAGCCCCAATATTTCAGCGCTGAGCGCGTTTTTGCGTTTGAGTGCGCCGGATAAAGGGGTGACAGACGAACAAGTAGAGGCCGTCATACAAAAAAAGACGGCTCATTTGGAGTCGCAAACGGTTCAGTGGGTGCGAAACGGCGCAGGGCTTATGGCGATCGAAGGGAAACTGCGTCCGTATGAACCGGAAGATTTGTTGCAAGCGCATCGTATCTTGTGGGGCAAGATCGCGGCGAATGCAGGAACATTCCGCACGGAAAACTTGCCCCGTCCGGAGGGAAAAAAACGCGCGGATATGGCGCCTGTTGCTAAACGAGTCCCCGATTGCGTTCAAGCCTTACTGGAATGGGGGAAATGGGGCAAAAAAACTCCGGCGCATCCATTGATTCAAGCGGCCGTCATGGGTTATGCGCTGGAAGTGATTCAGCCGTTTTCGGTAGGGAATCGGTCGATTAGCCTGTTTTGGCAGCTTTTGTTATTGAATCGCTGGCGTCCGGTTTTTTGGTCATATTCTTTTTTTCCTATTGCAGAAAGTCGATTGGCCGCCTATGAAGAGGCGTTGGAAAGTTCGATTCGAAACGAAAATGCAGGAAAATTTATCGAATGGATGTTGGAATGCTATAATGAAACTTTAAAAGAATCGCCGCTGCAAAAACCGAAGGGAGGATCGGACGAACCGATGAACCGATTGCTGCAAGTTTTGGGTGATGAATCTTTAAGCACGAGAGAGCTGATGGAGCGGCTGGATTTAAAACATCGTCCTAGTTTTCGGGATCATTATTTACTTCCGGCGTTGCACGCAGGTTGGATCGAAATGACGATTCCGGATAAACCGAACAGTTGTCGGCAGAAATACCGCCGCTGTGCAAAATCTTCCTGATGGGGAAAAGCCGTGCAGAAGGAAAAAATCTTCCGTGGATGGAAGGAAGAAGGAAGGAAGAAAGGATCTGAGCCCGTTTTTGAGAGTGCGCGGTTTTTTCGGTTTGCACCGCTTGATTCTTCTTTACAACAAAGAAAAAACCGTCAAGGAGAAACTTCGCAGTTCACCTCCCTGACGGTTTTTTGATTCTACGCGATCAATTGATCGAAGCGAAGTTTGACCGAGCTTTTCAGGACCGATCCTTTCCAATGCGTTTCCCGATAGTTGGAAATGTCCTTTTAAAAACAGCAACGTTCACACGCGCCTTTTCTTTCCGAAAGAGGAGGGGGACAAGCGGTCGCGCAGGATGGAACGCATGCATGCATTTGAAGAAGTTGAAAGAATAAGAAGATGGATGATCACGCTGTAAGGAAAAGAATCATCTGGGAGTCCTTAATACCAATCGTGTTTTTCGTTTCGGTCCAGGGCCTGTATACGGGTCCTGTCTTCCTCGGTGAGTTCAAAACCGAACAAGTCAAGATTCTCCTGGATATGATCGGGATTGCTGGAGCCGGGAATGACCACGACGCCTTTTTGCAAATTCCATCGCAAGATGACTTGCGCCGAAGTGACCCCGTGCGCTTCAGCAATTTCAGAAATGACTTCGTTGCCGAGAAGGTCCGCCGTATAACCTCGGCCGCCGAACGGATACCAGCCCTGTACGACGATACCGAGGTTTTGGATGTATGGGATCACGTCGTTTTCTTGGTAATACGGATGAATCTCATTTTGCACCAATGCGGGCATGATATGAACCTGCGGCAAAAATTCCTCCAATTCTTCCACGTACCAATTGGATAACCCGATCGAACGAATTTTTCTTTCGCTTACCGCTTGTTCCATGGCGTGATAGGCTTCCACGTCCCCGCTTCCGGGATGATGCAACAACATCATATCGATATAACCAATATCCATTTTTTCAAGGGCTTCTTCTATAGCGGCTTCGGCGTTTCCAAATTGACTAGGATAGAGTTTGGTTATGACAAAAATTTCTTCCCTGGCAACGTCCGAATCCCGTACGGCCCGGCCAACAGCGGCTTCATTGTGGTACATGTGGGCCGTATCGATTAATCGGCCGCCTGATTCCAACAAAGCGGTAACGGCGTTATAACATTCTTCATCTGAAAGACTGTACGTCCCAAGCCCCATGATCGGCATTTCGTAGCCGCTGTTCAGCAGAACGGTATGGGTTTCAAAATTCAATACGCCGACCTCGGTGGCAGATCTGGGAAATAATTCCAACGAATCCAACCAGGCTTGTATATCTTCTCTGGAAGTATCGGACGCAAATCGTTTGCCCTCCATCCATGTGGCGTTGGGCGCAAGAGGATAGAGGTTTTCAGCGCTGGACCCCATATCGCTGCTTTGCGAGGTGCAAAAAGGAAGAAGAATTTTCCCGGAAAAATCGTACTGTTCTAGAAAGGCGCTGATGATTCTCGGTGCTTGTCCATGCCAAATGGGATAGCCTAAAAGGATGGTATCGTATTGTTCCATGTTTTCGACGCTGCCGGAAATCGCTGGACGAGCCGTCGGATCGGCTTGCTCTTGATCGGCGCGACCGCCGCTGTAATAGGTCAAATCTTCAGCGGTGTACGGGATTTGCGGCGTTATTTCATGCAGATCGGCTTGAAGGATATCCGCAGCGTATTCGGCTATCCGTTCGGTAGTGCCGGTGGCAGAAAAATAAGCGACTAAAATCGTTTTTTTGGTTGTTTCATCCTTTTTCATAGAATCCTCTCCGTTCTCCATAACCGTATTTTCAGGGGGCGAGACAAATCCAGCTTGCTCGGGTTCGAATCCGCTGCTGCAAGCGGTGTTCAGCAAAAGGATCGATAATAAGAATAACCATGCTATGCGTTTCATCCGGTCGCCTCCTATTTTATCTTTTTTAGAAGCCAAATCAGGTTTTCAGCAAGATGATCCATCGTTGACAGGGCTTCTTCATCCTTTAAAATATCTCCAGGCAGTTGTCCATAGGCCATCGTCCAATAAGAGCTTCCAACGATAAACATTTCATGATTGAGAAAAAAGTGATTCATCGCATCGATAGCGTTTAATGCCCCACCCCGCCGGGCTGCCGCAACACAAGCCCCAACCTTATGTTTGAGTAAACCGGGGTTCATATCGCATACAACGGCCGCTCGCTCTAGAAAAGCCTGCATATTGGCCGAAATATTTGCGGAATATACTGGAGATCCAAGAAATATTCCATCTGCGGTCTTCATCTTTTCAAATACAACATGAAAAAAATCCTTTTGGTGAACGCAATTGGTTTTGTCCCCGCACGCAAAGCACGCTTTGCATGGCGCAACCGGATGATTCGCAAAGGATACGACCTCCGTTTCAATTCCTGCAGAATGCAGTTTTTCCAATATGCGACGGATAAGAATATCGGTATTGCCGTTTTTTCTTGCGCTGCCGTTGATCGCTAAAACTTTCATGACTGTTTCCTCCATCCGGTATTTTCTCCAATCCTAAAAAAAATCCTTCCGACCCGGCTCCTTCCGGGGCTGCTACGATTGATACGCAGGCGCGGTGATAAAGCGGCGATAAAAAGCTTAAGCGAAAAACCGGACCTTGTCGTTTTGGAGTCCAAATAAAAAGGAAAAAGGGCAGGCAAAATGATCGTTCATCCTGCCCTTGCCCGGAAATTTTATGCCTCGAACGCCTCTGTAAAGAAGGTTTCCAATGAATCAAAGGGGATGACGTCCATCTGATCATACAAATCCGTATGATTGGCGCCTGGGATGATCATCAGCTCTTTATTATCCCCCTCGAGAAGTTCATAAACCGCTTGGCTGTACATCAGAGAGTGTGCTTCTTCTCCATGAACCAGCAGGACGGCGCTCCGAATTTCAGGGGCGTATTCAAATAATCGCATGTTCATCAGGGAACCGCTGGCCGTTGCCGCCCATCCGCCGTTGGAATTGAGCGAACGGGGATGGTAGCCTCGCTCGGTTTTATAGTAAGCCACATAATCTTTGACATATTGGGGGGCTTCTTCCGGCGCTTCTTCCGGGAGCCCGCCGGCTAACGCATACGCGCCGTTTTCATAATCAACCGTTCGTTGATTGTTGTAGGCAACCCGCGCTTCGTATCTTCCGTCTTCATCGATGGAATCAAAATATCCGAGGGCAGTGTTGCGGCTCATATCGTACATCGTGATGGCGGCAGTCGCCTTGACCCGAGTATCCAAAGCGGCGGTCTGGACGGCCATTCCACCCCATCCACAGATCCCAATGACGCCGATTCGCTCCGGATCGACATTATCTTGCGTGGAAAGAAAATCAATGGCTGCCTGGTAATCTTCGACATTGATATCCGGCGAGTTGAAATATCTCGGATATCCGCTGCTCTCGCCGGTATAGGAGGGATCAAAAGCAATGGCCAGGAAGCCTCTCTTGGCCATTTCCTGGGCGTAAAGGCCGGAGCTTTGTTCTTTAACCGCGCCAAATGGCCCGCAAACCGCAATTGCCGGGAGTTTTCCCGTATATTCTTTGGGTTCGTACAGGTCGGCGGCCAACGTATTGCCAAAATGGTTTACAAACGTTACTTTTCGGTGATTGACTTCGTCGCTTAAAGGAAATACTTTGTCCCACTCATCGGTTAATACGATATTTTCAGCTCGAATGGACGTGTCTTCCATCGCGCCATAGTTAACGGCAGGGATATTTTCTCCGGACGTCAACGGCGCGGCTGTTGTCTGCGTACTGCATGCGGTTGTCATGGATAAAGCTAGGATAAGGGCGCCTGTCGCAACGATATTTTTTTTCATGTTTGCTCTCCTTTCTTGTTTAAGAATTTTTGGTTACAGCAAGTGACGATCCATATTCTTTCCGATTGAATAGGCCGTGACCGTAGAAAACGACATGAACCTCTCGGAAAGAAGAGGATATCCTAGGCGATTGCCTTTCTGCATACAGTATAAAATCGCGGCGGAAAAATATCCAATACATATATTAAATGCAGTTGCATACTTAAAAGTTATGGGACGGTCTGCTATAATGCAATAAAGAGAGGGGGAGAGCGATGGATATTCGAGTATTGCACTATTTCTTGACCGTTGCCCGGGAAGAAAGCATCACCAAAGCGGCGGAAGTGCTGCACATGACGCAGCCTCCGTTATCCAGGCAGTTGAAAAATCTGGAGGATGAAGTGGGAAAACAGCTCCTAATTCGGGGGAGCAAAAGGGTTACCCTGACGGAAGAGGGGATGCTGCTGCGCAAACGGGCGGAAGAAATGATGGAATTGATGAAAAAGACCAAATCGGAACTGGCTGCTTCTCATGAAAACATAAGCGGGGACGTCTATATGGGAAGCGGTGAAACCGACGCCGTTTCGATCATCGCGAAAGCGGCGAAATCGGTGCAGGAAAAATATCCCTTGATTCGCTATCATATTTATAGTGGGGACGCGGATCGTATCGCCGAAAGATTAGACAAAGGACTCATTGACTTTGGTCTTTTCGTGGAACCCTTTGACACGACAAAATACGATTTTATACGTCTCCCCGTAAAAGATACCTGGGGGGTTTTCATGCGCAAGGACAGCCCTCTCGCCGAGAAAGAATTCATTTGCGCCGAAGATTTATGGGATCAGCCGCTGATTCTCTCCCGACAAACCATGGTCAGCCATGAGATGATGGCTTGGTTTCAACGCGACTTGGCAAAATTACATATTGTTGCCACGTACGATTTACTTTATAATGCTTCGCGCTTTGTGAAAATGGGGGTGGGATATGCCATTACGCTCGATAAGTTAATCGATACCAGCGGGGACGGCAAATGGTGTTTTCGACCGCTTTATCCTTCGATGGAAGCGGGTTTATGTATCGTGTGGAAAAAATATCCGGTATTTTCCAGAGCGGCCGAACAATTTTTGAAGGAAATTCAAGGGGAATTTGCGCAAGAGACGTAGAAGGACTATTTTGGGCTATTTTTCTGAACGAACGGATTTTGTATTCGGAAGGTTACGATTGTTTTTCAAAAAACAGCAATCCTGTTCAAAAAATAAAAAATCCTTCCTTAAATAATAGGCGAATTTTAAACAAGGAATATGAGCTTATGTTTGACCGGCAAGTATTTCGAGAGGATAGGATGAGAGGTTTGCCGTAAACGCGTTTTATCAAAAACGTTTTTATAAAGAATTAGCAAAAATAATCTGCGCGGGAATGGCGGCCCGCGTGATTATTTTTGCTAAAGGAGTTGTCGTTCGTCTTCCGATGGGTATTTTTAAAGAAAAAACTATTTTTCTTCTTTCGGAATGGTAAATTTCCAAGAACAGAACCAGTTTGCCGGATGGGGATCGGGCGGGCAGCCTACGCATTCCGTTTTAATACGGTCGTCAATGCCTTCGGCGAACCGGGCATATTCGACCAATCCAGCGCTCTTACAGGGATAATCCGGCAAACCTTTGCGGATGCGGGCCGTTTGTACGCGGCATTCGTTCATCTCAAAAATGAGCGCATCACCGTCCCAATGACAGGATTGAACGTTCAGCCGCCCATACATTCTAAAATTCAAGGCTTTTTCTAACCCTTCCAAACCGGGATGTTCGCCTAAACCAAGCAGTTTTTTGATGGACCAAGCTTCAAAAGGAGAAAAACGGCTCCAGGTAGAATCGTTGCAACGTTTCGCGTCATTCATTCCGTGGACGAATTCAACCGCTTGGAACCATACGCCGTCCTGGGCCAGCCAGTTTTTCGCAATAGCGTCAATTAAATGCAGTTGTTTTTCTTTAGGCATTTCTTTGAAATACGTAGGAACGCCATTTTCCTGGGAAAAACCAAATTCTTCCGCTAAGCGTTTTACCGAGATTTTTTTGGTGTTCGTCCACGCGTAATCCATCGCTTTTAAAGCTTTTTCAAATCCCATCTGGTGTTCCACTTCTCTAAACCAGAGCGTGTGATGTACCATCATCCGGTGCAGCATTTCGATAATGTAATCGGCTAATTGTTCCTGATTCATATCTTCAGCGCGCATAATTTCGTTGTCAGCCATTTGAAAGACCCCTTTCCATTTCTTTTGTTGTCTCTAGTATAGCATTGCGTTTGTCTAAATACAATAGTATAATTGTATTCAATACAATATAGAAAGAAAGAGAATAGAATATGTCGATTAATTCGTTTGAAGACGACCCTTTATCCTGGAAACCGATTTTGGATAAGCGTAAGGAAAAAACGAATATCAGTAAGACTTTAGCGGAGCTTTTAGAGCAGGATATTTTACAGGGGAAGCTTTTACCTGGTACGAAACTGCCGCCGCAGCGAGAATTGGCCGATTTTTTGGAAGTGGGGCTTTCCACAGTTACGCGGGCCTTTCGCATTTGCCGCCAGCGCGGATTGGTGTGTTCGACGGTTGGCGGCGGAACTTTTGTAGCGTCGGACGCCATCGAAAACAGCGCGCTGATTTCAAATGAGGATGAATACAATTTAATTGATTTGGGGAGTTCAACGGCCGCTTTACCAATCAACGCGCTTTTGGCCGATTCCTTTAAACGGATGGCGTCGGAGCCGGATATAGGGAAACTGTTACGATATGACACACCAGGGGGAAGTTGGATCAGTCGACAGGCCGGAGTTAAGTGGATGGAGTTTTGCGGATATCACAGCGTATCTGACCGGATTATCGTAGCGGCCGGGGCGCAAAATGCGCTGGCCGGGTGTCTGCTGGGATTCTTTCAACCCGGAGATCGACTGGCGGTGGACGCGTTGACCTATCAGGGCGTTTTGAATCTGTCGCGGCTCCTGCATTTGCAACTGGTTGCGCTGCCAGACGCACAAACTATAGATGAAAAAGTTTTGTCGGCTTTTATTCAGCGAGAAAAAATTAAGGGAATCTACGTTATTCCGGATTACCACAATCCGACCGCTCGAATCATGCCGCTGAAAGAACGCCGCATCTTTGCGGAAGCTGTGACGAAAAACGGAATTATTCTGCTTGAAGATGGGAGCAATACCTTACTGATGCAGCATCCAATCGCCCCGATTGCGTCGTTTGCGCCGGAATATACGATCTATCTTGCGGGCCTTTCAAAAGTTCTAGCGCCGGGTCTTCGGGGAGCATTTGTTGATTGCCCGCCGGCTTTTCGCAGCCGATTGGCCGAGACGTTGTATGCGTTGAATGTCACGTTATCTCCGCTATTGATTCATTGGGTCGACCGTTTAGTGATCAGCGGGAAGGCGTTGGACGTCGTGGAAGAACGAAAAAAGGATTTGAAACGCCGCAATGCTCTGGTAGACCAGATTTTAGCGGATTGTCCGGGTTCGGTGGAAGGCGACGAGGGAAGCCCGATCCGTTGGCTGAAACTTCCGAAAAAGACGTCCGGACGTAGTTTTGAAACCATGGCGCGGGCGGTTGAGGTGCAGGTTTATGGAGCGGAGCGATTTGCCGTGGGTAAGCGTATCCCGGAAACTGCGGTTCGTTTGTCCGTTGCGGCGCCGGTTTCAATGCAGCAGTTGGAAACGGGGATGGTTCGTTTACGGAATTTGTTGCAGCAATTATCCAATCGGACATGGGATATGGGACCGGATCAGCTGATTCTTTAAAAAACGCATACTTGAAGGGCTTTCTAAAAAGTTGGAGGATCAATATTGCGCCGATTCGAAAAAACAAATCTCTTCTTTCGAAGGCGCCTGTTAATATTGGAATGAAGAGAAAAGATGAAAGAAAAAATGGAATTTAAACGCAGATTTTAAGGAAGAAAATAGAGAAAACAGAGGATACTGGAAAAGTATCCTCCGTTTTTTGAAAAGGATGAGTTTTTAATGTTAGACACCCAATAAAAACGTTTGCCAAAGGTTTTGATGGTTTAAAAATTTAAAAGAGTGTCATCCAAGGGGGGG
>CALXSZ010000050.1 GCA_944391275.1 uncultured Syntrophomonadaceae bacterium | reverse complement strand
AGCAACATTAACACCAAGATGGCTAAGATAATTTGCATCTCATCTCTCCTTTTTTATCAAATTTATAGATGTAACTCTCCGTTTGAATTCTCGTTTGACGGTCAATCTCCAAAATCTCTTCTAAAGTAGGATGTGAAATTTCCGCATGTCGTTCTGTCATTGTTTGAGTAATTCGATAAATCTCCCGAAAACCAATTTTTCTGTCTAAAAACGCCGCGACAGCCGTTTCATTCGCCGCATTCATTACAGTGGGCAAAGTTCCCCCCGTTTTTCCAACTTCGTAAGCCATTTTCAAGGAAGGGAATTTCTTCATATCCGGATGCACAAAATGTAAGCTTCCTATATCAGCCAAATTCAAGCGCTTGGCTAAGGATTTTTTTCTTGCAGGCCAAGTAAATGCATACTGAATCGGAAGGCGCATATCCGCTGTTCCCAACTGGGCTATTAAAGCATGATCAACGGTTTCAATCATTGAATGAATCGCGCTTTCCGGATGGATCAAGACTTCAATCGCGTCATAAGGCAAGCCAAATAAATGATGGGCTTCAATGACTTCTAGCCCCTTATTCATCAGTGTGGCCGAATCAACCGTAATTTTTGCGCCCATTTGCCAGCGCGGATGACGCAAAGCGTCTTCTACCCGAACTTTTTCTAAATCCGCTTCCGTCCATTGATAAAACGGTCCTCCCGAAGCGGTCAGCCATAAAGCCTTTACAGCGCTTTTTTCTCCTTGTAAGCACTGAAAAATGGCGGAATGTTCACTGTCCACCGGAATAATTTGCGCTTGACATTTTTGGGCCAAAGGAATCACGATATCGCCTGCTGCAACCAAAGTTTCTTTATTGGCTAACCCAATTCTTTTTCCTGCCCGTATCGCTGATACCGTTGGTAAAATTCCAACCGCCCCGCCTAAAGCCTGGATAATTAAATCCGCATCTTCAAACGCCGCCAGATGACAGATTCCTTCCATTCCCCAGAAAATCTCCGTTTGATTTAACCCCGGATAATTTTTTATTTGATCTTTTAAAGTTTCATTTCCAATGGCTACCCTGCGCGGACGCCACTTTAAAACTTGTTTTTCCAATAAATCCAGATTATTTCCACCTGCTAATCCGACGACTTGACAATCTGGATAAAAAGCTTCCGCGACTTCCAGCGTCTGCCGGCCAATCGAGCCGGTTGCGCCTAAAACCACTACTTTCATCGGTCTCATCTCTACCATTTATTCATCGCCATCTCCCCACTTTGGCTTATGCAAAACCCCAATCCGAAACAATGTTACAATAATCGCCAAACTCACCGGCAACAGAATCATTCCCCACAACCCTGCAACTTTCAACCCAATATAGAGCGCCATCAAGGAAACGAGAGGATGCAAACCAATGCTTCCACCTAAAACTTTCGGTTCTAAAACATTGCGGACAAAAGAAGTAACCAAATAAACGCCTAAAACACCGATGCCCATATACGTATTACCCAAAATAATTGCCAGAACGGCCCAAGGCAAAAACAACAATCCCGGTCCAACAACCGGCATAATATCTAATAGGCCGGCCAAAACCCCTGCCGAGAAAGCAAAAGGAATGTTTAACAACCACAGGCCCACAGAAGTTAGAACCATTGTACACAAAATCAAAATCCCATAGGCACGAATAAAGCGCATAAAGGTTGTCAAAAGTTCTCCTACAATATTTCGAACGCGGATTCGGGTTTTCTCAGGCAAAAGCCCTAAAATAAAAGTACGAATCAGATACCGATCTTTCAAAATAAAAAAACTGGCAATTCCCATAACGGCTAAAAAGAGAAGACTCTCAGGAAGCATAGCCAATGCAGCGGTTAAAAAGCTGGCCGTTCCTCCTAATAAATCCTTCAAGGTATCGATATTTTGGTGAATTAAATCTTGCACTTGCTCTTGCAATTGCGGAGAAGAAACGTTTCCTGTGATCTGGGACCACAAAATATTCCAACTATTTAGAAGCTCATCCACATGGATCTCAAAGTCGTTCATCAGCATTCGAGATAATTCCATAACTTGAGACGCCATGACGCTTAAAACCAAGGTAACCAGTAAAACAACTATTCCTAAAGACAATATAAGCCCTAGTAAAACGGCAGGGGTACGCCGCATATGCCAACGTAATTCGAAAAAATTCACCAAAGGTTCTAAAAGAATCGCTACAGCAACCGCTAAAATAAAAGGTAAAAAAATGGTAGGCAGCCAAACGGCAATTTTCCCTAAAACGGGTAAAAACCACCGAATAAAAAGACCTATAACTAATAAACTGGCTAAAATAATTAAAATATCCAGTAAATAGCAAAGCCTCTTTTTCACGTCGCCGTCGCGCTTAAAGAACAAACTTCTCCCCTCCTTTTTGCCGCTCTATGTATAGAACACAATATTTCTAATTTGATTATACCGTAAACTGTATAAAATAATACACGATAGGCAAAACCAGCATAAAACTGTCAAACCGATCCAATACGCCGCCATGTCCAGGAATAATTTTTCCGGCGTCTTTTACGCCAAAGTAACGTTTTATCATGGATGCGAACAAATCTCCCATTTGCGAAGCTAAACTGCCAACGACACATAATCCGATCAAAGGAAGC
>CALXSZ010000049.1 GCA_944391275.1 uncultured Syntrophomonadaceae bacterium | reverse complement strand
GGAATTGGAGAAGCGCCTGACAGCGCGCTGTACGGGGATGCGGGAAGCGACACGCTGGGGAATATCGCTCGAGCCGTGGGTGGATTACATGTCCCTTGTATGCAGAAAATTGGATTGGGAAATATTCGGCCAATAGAGGGGGTCGAAGCCGTAGAGCATCCGACCGGGGCGTATGGCAAAATGCAAGAACGTTCCCAAGGAAAAGATACGACGACTGGACATTGGGAAATGATGGGCATTATTTCGGAAAAACCTTTCCCAACTTATCCCCATGCTTTTCCCAAAGACCTAGTCAAGGAACTCGAAACGGCATTAGAAACTGAATTTTTAGGCAATGAGGTAGCTTCCGGGACGGAGATTATCGCCCGTTTAGGGGAAGAACATATGCGGTGCGGCAAGCCGATCCTGTATACTTCAGCGGACAGCGTCTTACAGCTAGCTGCTCATGAAGACATTATTCCTTTGGAAAAACTGTATGACATGTGCCGGCGGGCTCGGCAGGTGATGCAGGGCGAAAACGGCGTCGGACGGATAATTGCTCGGCCTTTTATCGGAGAACCCGGGCATTTCGTGCGCACGCCGAATCGGCATGATTTTTCGCTTTTGCCGGGGTACAATATCTTGAACGTTTTACAGGAAAACGGGCAAATGGTTGTCTCTGTGGGGAAGATCTTTGATATTTTTGCCGGACAAGGAATCAATGACTCTTACCCAACGAAAAATAATCAGGATGGAATGGAAAAACTTTATACGCTGATGGATGAAATAAAATCCGGTTTTTTGTTTGTCAATTTAGTGGATTTTGATCAAGCCTTTGGGCACCGGAATAATCCGGAAGGGTATGCGCAGGCCATACAGGAGTGGGACGCTTTTTTGCCTAAACTTTTGGACAAAATGACGCCGGAGGATATCTTGTTTATTACGGCGGATCATGGATGCGATCCGACTACCGCCAGTACGGATCATTCTCGAGAATACGTGCCGCTCCTGGTGGTTGGCGCAGCGGTTCAGCCAGGCGTTCATTTGGGGATTCGTTCGACTTTTGCCGATTTAGGGCAGACCGTTGCGGAATACTTGGGATGCGCTTGTCAAAATCTTCCTGGACAAAGCTTTATGAATCAAATCATTATGAAAAATTAATTTCGGTATACAGAATTTGTTGAAAGGAGGGGATTCTATAAATGGTCAATCGAACGCTTGAAAAAATTCCCTGTGCGATTGTCATTGCTTACGTGATTTTTTTATTTGTTACTTCCTTTGACGCATTTTCGATGGAAGGCGCTTTGTGGCAACAATTTGGGATGTTTATCCTTTACAATTTGCCGGGGATTTCTTTGTTGCTTTTTCTTTCGACCTTTTGGAAAAACCTCCTGTTATGCGGAGAAATTTTTGTGGTGCTAGGTTCTTTACTTTCCCTTTGTTTTTTGCCGTGGGAACAAACGATTACTTGGATGTTATTGGTTATGCCATTGCTTTTGGCGGGCGTTTTTTATTTACTCCTGTATTATTGGGAAAAACATTATCAATTTTTTTCCTAGATAATAAACCGTAAGGAAGAATGAATCGTCTCATTGTAACATAACTTGTAAGGAAACCTGCATTAAAAACAAAAAAACAAGGAGAAGGTTTGCATGAAAAGTAGAAAAGCCAGCATCGGTATGCTGCTTTTAACCAGTTTGGTTTGGACGTTGTTTTTTCCCTTAAAAATAGGATATGCGGAGGAATTGGATTTAAATTCAAGAGCATATATTTTAATTGACGCGGACAGTCAAAACACCTTGCTTGCATTCAATGAACACGAACAGCGTCCGCCTGCCAGTATGACCAAACTGATGACGCTTCTGCTGGCGATTGAAGATATTGAAGCGGGAAAAGTTTCTCCAAACGATATTGTGACGGCCAGCGAATTGGCATGGAGTATGGGAGGCTCTCAAATTTATTTAGAAATTGGCGAACAGATGACACTGCACGATATGTTATTAGCAGTAGCCATTGAATCGGCCAATGACGCCAGCGTTGCCGTAGCGGAACACTTGGAAGGCTCGGTGGAAAATTTTGTGGAGCGCATGAATGCAAAAGCTCAAGAATTGGGAATGAATGATACGCATTATGTGAACTGTAATGGACTTCCGGCAGAGGGGCATGTGTCCAGCGCTTGGGATATGTCCAGATTGGCTTTGGAAGCTATTCAACATCCCAAATTGTTGGAGTTTACCTCTCTAAAAGAAGCGAGTTTGCGCGAAAATACGAAGATAATCTATAACACCAATAAACTGTTGTGGCGCTACGAAGGAACGGATGGACTGAAAACCGGATGGACGACGGAGGCCGGAAATTGTCTGACGGCCACCGCTCAACGGGATGGTTTACGAATGATTTGTGTGGTGATGGGCGGAGAAGAACAGCAAAGTCAATTTAATGATGCGGCCACTCTTCTAGATTACGGATTTGCTCGTTATGCGTATAAGAGTTTCTTTGTAAAAGATAATGTTTGCGCCAGTTTACAAGTCGGAAAAGGCGCGGCCGATCAAATTGATTTATTAGCAGCCGAAGACGTAGGAATATCCTATGAAAAGAATCAAGAGGGCAACATTACCTACTCTATTATAACGCAGCCTTATGTGGATGCTCCAATTGAAAAGGGGGATAAACTAGGGGAAATCAGCGTTTTCTTTAATGGAGAATGCCGTAAAACGATTGATTTGTGTGCAGCCGAAGACGTCGAGCGCGGCGGAATCTTGCGTCAAGTGGGGAAAATGCTGCAATCGGTATTTTTACTTTAACGTGTTCATAAAGACGTGATTTTATATCTGAATGAGAAAGTCTAAAGTCTAAAAAAGCAAGGTTTTTATGATCTGCAAAAGTGTGGTTTTCGTAATCTATTTTGCGGTATCGTTTATAAGCGGATGAGAGGATTTTGTTTACGTACAGGAGGGGAATTTCCCTGGGATGAGTTCGCTTTTATCAAGCAAAATTCATTTATTTGGAGTTAAAATTTGCCCTCTAAACAGGGGAGACGGGCATTGGGAAAGTTTATAGAAATTTTGTTTGATCAATTTGGTTGTTAAAAGATTTAAGGGAAAAAGAAAATATAAATTGCATATAGGTGAGAAAAAAACGTTGGGTTCTCTGAATTTATCGGGGAAAACAACGTTTTTTTTGTTTTTTTTACGGATTTTGCTTCGAAAGCCCGATTTTCTGCGAATAATTTTGGAAGGTTTTGGAGAAACTCATCCCGAATAACAGATAAACCTCAAGTGTAAAGGAGGGCTTGTCATGCAGCTGGAAGTAAAACCAAAAGGACATACGGTTTTTGTTTATATAAAAGGGGAAATTGATTTGCAGGAAACCGAACGTCTTCGTCAGGAGGTGGATCGTTATATTGACCATCATGGAATGGATCATTTGGTTTTTGATCTTACGCAAGTAAATTTTATTGATAGTTCGGGCGTCGGCGGAATTATCGGACGATACCGGAAAATGAAGGATATAGGCGGAAAAATGTCCATTGTAGGGGCCAAACCCACCGTAGAAAAAGTCTTAATTTTTTCAGGTATTCAAAAAATTATTCCACTCTATCAGACAGAAAAAGACCGAATAAAAGCTGAAAAATAAAGAGAAGTGCAGCCATTAAAACTTCTCAAGCGGGGAGAGGAGTTCGAATGAACGTGAACGAAAAAGATTTTCGCGTAAAAAATCAAATCCGATTAACCATACAAAGTCGAGCGGAAAACGTCGCATTTGTCCGTGCATGTACAGCGGCTTTTGCGTCGCAGATGGATTATACGTTGGAAGAAATTGATGAAATACGTTTAGCTGTATCCGAGGCTGTGTCGAACAGTATTATTCATGGGTACAAAAATGATCCCTATTCTCAGGTGGAATTATACATAACCCTCTGGGAAAATGGGGGAATTGAAATCGTGGTAGAAGATCATGGATGTGGGATTGCTGACTTAAAACAAGCAATGGAACCTACCTTTTCAACCGAACCTGGAAGAATGGGATTGGGTTTTGCTTTTATGCAGTCCTTTATGGATCAGGTGGAAGTGAAAAGCCGCGTCGGACAAGGAACGACGGTCATTTTAAAACGGAAGGTACGTCAACCAGTCGAGTCAAAAAATTGAAAGGAGGGACCATTCCGTGCCAGTCCCGCCTTACAAAGAAAATGAACGACTGTTGCGTTTTGTTCGAGCAGGAGATCAAAAGGCCCAAGAGACGCTTTATGAAATGAATCGTGGTTTGGTGCATATGGTAGCGGAAAAATTCCGTACAAGTGGATATGATTACGAAGAACTTTTTCAAATTGGATCCATTGGACTGATTCGTGCAATCCGTAATTTTGATCCCGGATACCAGGTAAAATT
>CALXSZ010000048.1 GCA_944391275.1 uncultured Syntrophomonadaceae bacterium | reverse complement strand
TTTTGAAAGAATGTCCAATCAAAAAGGGTGCCTTTTGCTTTTGGGGGAGCGTATGGGTTCGAGTCCCTACGGTTCCTGAAAAAACGGTTTGCCGATCTGTTGTTTTTCAGCTGAAATCGAAGCCAGAAAAACCCCGGAAAAGGCCGATCGGATGCGCTTTGACGCGCATCCGATCTAAACTGACCATAATAGATGGTGTCGGAAGCGGGACTTGAACCCGCACACCTTGCGGTATACGCCCCTCAAACGTACGTGTCTGTTGATTCCACCGATCCGGCGACCTCTGAGATCCTCTCTCTTTCCCTACAGCGCATTTATTATAGCGTAGAATGTTCCGGGTGTCAACTTGTTTCTATTTTTTTGCTGGATTCAGAGGAAGAAAAATGCACCGTTGCCCACTGAGGAAATCCACTAACATTCAACGTCATTCCTTCCAATTCTGTTGATACAAGGCTCAGCATTTCTCTCTGAAAAAGCCATAGTTGAGGAGCCTGATCCAAAATAATATCTTCCGCTTGCTGTTGCAGATGAATTCGTTTTTCTTCATCAATCGTCGCCCGAGCTTGATCGAGCAGGGCGTCCACTTGACTATTTTGAAATCCGGTATAATTTGTGATTCCTAAATTACTTGAATGATACAAGCTGTAAAGAAAATCGTCCGCATCCGGATAATCTGCTTGCCAACTTAAACGAAAAAAACTGTACCCCATGCGCGGTAGCTGGTAACAATAAGCATCCCAATCCGCTTCGCGCAGTTGAATCTGAACACCAAAAGACTGCATTTGCCGTTGTATTTCTTCTAAGACCAGACGGTGCCCGGACCCCGTATGATAAGACAACAACAAACCTTCCGTATCATTTTTTCCAGTATAGCCTGATTGATCCAATAGATTCTGCGCCTGTTCCGGATCGTACGTATACCCCAAAACCTGGGGACGATAAGCGGATATTCCTTGGGGGATCGGCCCCTTAGCCGGAATAAAACCAGGCCCGGTAATCTCTTGAATAATCTTTTCACGGTCAATCATGTAATTCAGGGATTGCCTAAATTCCGCATTTCCTGCAAAAGGACTCATGCCTTGATGGAATCCCAAAAGATAGTACTCTAAAATAGGTTGCCGATGTAAAACTTCAATGTTGCTGTTTTCCTCTAAAAATTGCTCTGCGGTTTTTCCATCCAAGGGCAAGGCGACGTCCAATTTTCCCTGTTGAAAATCTTGATAAGCTTGTTCCTCATTTTCATAACGGTGGATTTCAATTTTTTGAAGCTGCGGGAATCCATCCCGATATTGTTGAAAAGGCGTAAGTACAATTTGCTGTTCGTTCCGATCTTGTATGATATAAGGTCCCGTTCCAGCTGGAATCCCCTCTTCGTTTTCCGGATCTGCAATCCAAAAAAGCGGATGGGTTACGATATAAGGAAAAAGCGTATTGGGTTTTTCAAAAGTAATTTGCAGTTGGTTTTTTTTCGCCTTTATGCCTGTAATTTCGGTGACTGCTCCATTTAAAAACGCTTCGCTTCCTTCAATATCTCGTATGAGATGATAATTTTTCCAATTTTCTCCGGTTAAGAAGTTTTTCTCCCAAATCATCTTTATGTCCGCTGCGGTAAGTTTTCTTCCATTTTGGAATTGTACGCCTTCTTTTATCTGGAAAGTCAACGTATAGGCGTCCGGAGAAAATTCCCATGACTCCGCCAGCTGTGGAACCAGTTGCTGCTGAGTCTGGTCATAGTAGGTTAAAGCTTCAAAGCTTAAACTCCCTACGATTTTTTCGGCTAGACTCTGGATGGTAGACGGCTGTAGCCCTTCCAACTCTCCTATAATTCCAATCCGAAGCGGTTGTTCGACCGTATTTACTAAAGAAAAATCGTTTTTCCCCAGAGGGTTCGCCGCCAGCCAACATCCAATCCCACAACATAAAAAAAGAAGTCCGAGACGAAAACGAGATTTTTTCCTTGAATATTTTCTTCTCATGGCCGTTCCCCCTTTCTGGCCGCTCCTCATAATTGATTTCTATTCACGTATTTTTTTATTTAGAACGGCTTCATTTTCCATTTAATCGTTATTTTTCAATTTTCCATCACATAAAAGTCAGAAAAATATTTTATAATGAACCTGTTCTTTTATTTTTCATGATGTAAGGAGTAATACCATGTATCAATTATTAGTTATAGACGACGAACCGAGAATCCGAGAAATCATCCGAAAATATGCCGTCTTTGAGGGCTATACCGTCGTGGAGGCTTCCGATGGGATGGAAGCGCTTCGGTTAGTCGATCAACAGCATTTTGATCTCATTATTTTAGATATTATGATGCCGGAATTAGACGGTTTTTCGGTTTGCCGTGAAATTCGCAAAACAAAAAACACCCCCATTCTGCTTCTTTCAGCGCGCGGGGAGGAATACGATCGAATTCACGGATTTGAAAATGGAGCGGACGACTATGTTGTGAAACCGTTCTCCCCACGAGAACTTTTCATGCGGGTTCAGGCCATCCTGAAACGCAGTTTGCCCACAGAGCCCGAAAAGGATTTATTTCGTTTCAAAGAACTAACCGTGGATTTTACAGGACGGCTTGTTTATATTGACCAACATCCGGTTAATATGTCTCCCAAAGAGTATGATTTATTTTTTTACTTAGTAAGAAACCGCGGGATTGCTTTAAGCCGCGAAAAACTCATCCATGACGTCTGGGGATACGACTTCTACGGAGATAATCGCACCTTAGATACGCATATTAAACTGTTGCGCAAAAGTCTTGGAGAATACAGCGACTGTATTGTAACGTTACGAGGGGTAGGATATCGTTTTGAAGCCAGAGAAAAAATTCATGCCGATTAAGGGAAAAATTCTGATCATTTTTGGTTGTTTTATCTTCCTGATGCTGCTGTTTTTGTGGCTTCTACAAACGGTTTTTTTAGAAAGCTTTTATAAACTCGTTAAAACCCAGAATGCTCGTAGCAGCACATTGGCGGTTGTTGATAATATCGATCATGAAAATCTGAAAGTTCTCATTGAGCGCCTGCAATACGAAGAAGACGTGAATATCCAAATTTTTGACGTTTCAGGAGAAGAGCAATTAGTGTTAGCGCAAACTCCGCATCCTTCTGTGCGCCTTTCTCCGGAGATCTTGTCGCATCTAATCCAGATAGCGGAAAAAACCGATAAGCCTTATACGGAACTGATACAATTAGAAAATTTCCGTTATCCCAATGAGGAAAACAATCTTTTTGTAGGAAACGTTCCGCCGCCAGCCAAAAATCAAATTCAAACGACCGTATGCGCCATGATGACAACCAATGCGGACGGTCAACAACTTTTAGTTGTTGCTTGCGCGCCCATTTCGCCGATTGATTCGATCACCGAAACCTTGCAGATTCAATTAATTTTTATTTCGTTCATTTTATTAGCGATCTTCTTTTTATTAGCCCACGTGCTTTCTAAACAAATCGCCGAGCCAATTGTTCATATGAATCACGCTGCACAGAAACTGGCCGCTGGAAATTATCAAGAGGATTTCAGTGGGGAAGGCTATCAAGAAATTGCTGAATTGAGCGCAACGTTAAATTATGCTGCGCGAGAATTAGGAAAAGTCGAAAAATTGCGTCAGGAATTGATTGCCAATGTTTCGCATGATTTGCGAACGCCCCTGACGATGATTAAAGGTTATAGTGAGATTATGCGGGATATTCCTGGGGAAAACACGCCGGAAAATATCCAGATTATTATTGATGAAACCACCCGGTTAAACTCCTTGGTAACGGATATGCTGGATCTATCCAAATTACAGGCGGGCGTCATGGACTTAACCCCGATTCGTTTTAATTTAACAGAAAGTATCCGCACGATTTTAACCCGTTATGTCAAACTGATTGAACAAGAACATTATAAAATTATTTTTTCCGCTGCTGAAGACGTTTGGGTTGTCGCCGATGAATTAAAGATCTCTCAAGTCGTTTATAACTTAATTAACAACGCCATCCATTACACCGGAGCCGACAAAAAAGTAACCATCACCCAAACCGTGCGGGAAAAAACGGTCCGTATTGCTGTCAGCGATACCGGTCAGGGAATTTCAGAAGAACAAAAGCCCTATATTTGGCAGCGCTACTATCGTATTGACCAAACCCATAAACGTTCAGCGATTGGATCCGGATTAGGGTTGTTTATTGTGAAAAATGTTCTAGATTTACACGGCGCACGTTACGGTGTGGACAGCTGTGAAGGAAAAGGGTCCGTTTTTTGGTTTGAATTACAACTGGATCGTTTATAATTATCTTTTTACAAAACGCATAATCCTGTAAAGAAAAGGTAAAATTTCAAATCCTGGAATTTTACCTTTTTGGTTTTTCATTTTTTTATTTCTTTCAAGAAATGTTCAAATGGCCGTCACATACGGGATTTATACTAAAGTTGTTCCATAAAAACCATAAGAAATCATTTGGTTTTTGTAAAGAAAGGAGTGTTATTTTTTAAGTGAAAGAAAAAAAATTTCGACATGAATTAAAACATTATATTAATTTAATGGATGTTATTACCATTCGGCAACGTTTGAAAGCAGTTGCTCAATTGGACCCGAATGTCAATAAAGATGGAAAATATCATATTCGCAGTTTATATTTTGATAATTTTGAGAATAAAGTGCTACGGGAAAAGTTGGATGGAATCAACAAACGAGAAAAATTTCGTCTTCGCTACTACAACCATGACGCTTCCTGGATTCGCTTGGAGAAAAAAGAAAAAATAAACGGTCTCTGCTGTAAAATTTCCGCTCCCATCACCCGGGAAGAATGTGAAAAGCTCTTGTGCGGCGATTGGGACTGGATGCCCCATTCAAAATATGGTCTGGTCGTTGAGCTGTATGCGAAAATGCGGTTTCAAAATCTGCGTCCGTACACGATCGTCGATTATATTCGCGAACCCTTTGTTTATAAGCCGGGGAATGTACGCGTCACCCTTGATTATAATATTCAAACCGGTAACTATTCGTTGGATTTCTTCAACCCGGATCTCCCCACTTTAGCCACCTGTGGGAGTGGGACGGCCGTTTTAGAAGTCAAATACGACGCTTTTCTGCCGCGGATTATTGCAGATATTATCCAAACGAAATCTCGTCCCGCCGCCGCTTTTTCAAAATATGTTGCCGCTCGCGTGTACAGTTAAGCCAATTTAGGAGGAATAAGACATGACGTATACCTTTAACGATATTTTAAAGTTGAGTTTTTTAGAAAAAATTACGACTTTTTCCGTCCTGGATATGGTCCTGGCGCTCGGGATGGCATTTGTTTTGGGGTTATTCATCTACTTTATCTATAAAAAGTCTTTTAACGGGGTCATGTATTCTGCCAACTTCGGTCTTTCCCTGATTGCCATTTGTATGATCACCTCAGTGGTCATCTTAACCATTTCTTCAAATGTCATCTTGTCCTTAGGGATGGTCGGCGCTTTATCCATCGTACGTTTTCGTACCGCGATCAAAGAACCGATGGATATTGCATTTTTATTTTGGACCATTGCGGTCGGGATTGTGCTCGGAGCCGGCTTAATTCCACTAGCCGTTTTTTCTTCATTGGTGATTGGGCTGGTTTTAATGCTGTTTGCGAATCATAAAACTTCGGATACTCCGTTTATTCTGGTTGTCAATTGCGATGACGATCAAACGGAACAGGAAATTCAACAATATATCGAAGAAAATACCAAAAGCTATGCTTTAAAGTCAAAATCATTGACAAAAGATCATGCTGAGATCACATTCGAGGTCCGCTTAAAAGAAATTTCTTCTCAATTCGTCAATCATATTGCGGATATGCCCGGCGTAAAAAATGCCGTACTCGTAAGCTACAATGGCGAATATATGTCTTAGGTGGTGAGACCAAAATGATCCGCAGCAAGTATCTTCCCTTTATCGTAGGCGCGACTTTTCTTGCCGCTTGTGTTTTAACCCTTATTTTATGGTTTAAGCCCTCTCTTCTAGGTATTTCATCTTCCTCCAGCCAACCGGAATACGCGGAAGCGTTGTTTGATCCAAATCAAATTATGACGATTGATATTCAAATCGATGAAAAGGATTGGCAAGAGTTGTTGGATACTGCCATCGAAGAAGAATATTATCCTTGCGATCTGGTAATTAATGGAATAACGTATGAATCCGTAGGGATTCGGGCCAAAGGAAATTCCAGTTTGACGCAGGTAGCACAATCGGATTCGGACCGCTATAGTTTTAAATTCGATTTTGATCAGTATATAACCGGGCAAAATTGTATGGGGTTGGATAAATTTGTCGTGAATAATATGCAATCGGATCCTACCTATATGAAAGAATATCTCTCTTACGATCTCCTTCATTCTATTGGCGTTCCGACTCCGCTTTATGCCTTCGCCAACATCATGGTTAACGGAGAAGATTGGGGACTTTACCTAGCGATTGAAGCGTTGGAAGAATCTTTTGCCGAACGCCAGTTTGGTATCCAGCATGGAATGCTTTACAAGCCGGATAACTTCAATATGGGAGGAGAGAACGGCGAAGCCGGGAGAATGCCTCTCGGTGAAAGAAATCAAGCGCCTGCCCCGGAGATGAATGTACAAATCGAGCAGAATCAACAGGCTCCGCCTGATTTGGAACAACCTTTTGCGCAAGCTGAAACGGTCGAGACTCCAACCGACGACGCCTCCACATCTATAGAACAGGCAACCGAAGCTTTGGAAACGAATCAACGTTCCAATCCCCGTTCTTCAATGCATACAAGAAGTTCAGGCGGTAGTGACCTGGTTTATATCGATGATGAAATCGACAGTTATTCAACCATTTTTGACAGTGCGGTTTTCAAAGCAACCGACAGTGATTTTAAACGCGTGATCACCGCTTTAAAACACTTGAATGAGGGAACGGAACTAGAAAAATATGTCGACGTAGACGAAGTATTACGTTATATTGCCGCTAATGCCGTGCTGGTGAATTTAGACAGCTACTTCGGTACAATGACTCATAACTATTATCTATACGAAGAAGATGGAAAAATTTCCATCTTACCCTGGGATTATAATTTATCGTTCGGGGCCTTTCAGAACAACGCTTCCAACACCGTTAATTTCCCTATTGACACGCCCGTCAGCGGCGTCTCGATGGAAGAGCGACCTTTGATCAACCAGTTGCTCGCGGTTGAAGAATATCGGGAGCGCTATCATGAATATTTGCAACAAATTGTTGATAATTTTTTCAACAGCGGCTATTTTTCTCAAACTATTGACCGCTTAGACCAGCTTATTTCTCCCTATGTAGCTAACGACGCTACAGCATTTTACTCTTACGAAGAATACCAGGCGTCTCTGCCGATGTTAAAATTACTGGGAGAATTACGCGCAGAAAGTATTCAAGGTCAATTGGACGGGACGATCCCCTCTACTACCGAAACGCAAGAACAAAATCCCGCGTCCTTAATCGACGTCTCCGCGCTGGATATGTCTGTTTTAGGTTCTCAAGGAGGCGGCGGACCCTGAGAACAAAATCCACCGTCGAATATGGAACAACAACCGCCCATGGGAAACCTCGAAAACACGGCTTCTCCAACGGCTTTCCCTATGGAAACGGAATCGCTTCCAGACCAAGGAATGAACGAGAACCGATCGGCATTGCAAGAAGAAAATCTCAACCATCCGGAAAATACAACAGAATCCGACTTGAATGCACAAGATCCTCCTTCTGCGCATCCGCAAGCATCAACGCAGGAAGCATTATTCTTTGAATTATCTACTGCCTCTTCGTTCTCTTCTTTTTCGATTTATCTCATCTGCCTGGCGGGTTGCGGCTTAGGAATTTTATGGGTTGTTTTCTATCGAAGAAAATAAAGCCAACAAAACTGGAAAAGGATAAATATCATGAAGTTTCCCCTTGAAAAAAATACGTTCCACCAATCATACCGTCATGCATTCATTGTTTGGCGGCATGATCGGTTTATTCCCTGAAAATGGCATAAGAAAAAATCCGCTTTTTACGGATTTGTTTCATATACTGAAATCATGACGGTTCAAAGGAGGAAAAGACGACGACATGAAAGTACCCATTGGGATCATCTGTAGTGAAAATTCAGAAGACGACTTCTTTTTTTTGCGACAGGATTATATTCGGTCTTTGGAACAAGCCGGCGCTCTGCCGATCTTATTGCCAATTACGGAAAATCCATCTCAGCTGGATCGCTATCTTTCTCTGTGTCAGGGAATTGTTTTATCGGGAGGAGGCGATATTGCGCCAGAATTTTTACCGATCCATCCCGAAGAAGAAAGCCTTTTTAATAACATAGATGTTTCACGCGACCTTTGCGAATTTTACGTGGTGAAACAAGCAATCAAAAAAGAAATCCCCCTGTTCGGTATTTGCCGGGGATGCCAAGTTTTGAACGTCGCCTTAAATGGAACCTTAATCCCTCATCTGAATCCAGACGCCGGTCACATGCAGCAAGAAAACCGTTCGGTGGCCACACACCCCATTATTTTCCAAGAAGATTGTTTACTTCGCACTTTAACAACCGAAGCCTCGCCAAAAGTGAATTCTTTTCACCATCAAGCGATTCTTCAACCAGGGAAAAATCTTCATGTGGTTGCTCATTCTCCTGATGGAATCATTGAAGCCATTGAACATAAAAAGCTGCCTTTTTGTATTGGCGTACAATGGCATCCAGAATCGTTATTCGACGCTTTTTCCCAAGCGCTGTTTTCCGCGTTCGTTCAAACGGCTGCGCAAATGGCTATAGAGAAAAAAGCCCATTTTTTTCATCGAAAAAACAAAAAATAATGGA
>CALXSZ010000047.1 GCA_944391275.1 uncultured Syntrophomonadaceae bacterium | reverse complement strand
AGATTCGTCCGGCAAATTGGGAATCGTCATTAAAATATCCTGCAATTGCTCATCCAACGCTTTGGTTTGTTCATCCAACGCTTTAATCTCATCACCGACCATGCGTACTTTTTCCTGTAATTCATCGGCCGATTCGCCAGCTTTTTTCAATTTCCCAATTTCCTTGGAAGCTTGATTACGAAATTGCTTCAATTCCTCAACTTTCAAATTTAAATCTTTTCGCGCCTGATCAATCTGAGGGATTTGATCCAATGCACCTTGTAAGCCGCGTGTTTGAAGACGCTCATTCACTTCGGCAAAATCCGAGCGAATTTTTTTGATATCTAACATCGCTGCTTTTCAACTCCTTATTTTCCATTTTTTTATCGTGAAACACAACCTTTAGTTTCCCACTCACCATTCTTTATCGTGAAACACAACCTTTAGTTTCCCGTCTATTTGAACTGCATGAGTTTCGGCATGCCTAACACGCCGTCCACCTTTGCTAAATCAGCCAAAGTCGCTTCATCCACCACTTCATCCACATTGATCAGCATCATGGCCTTTTTCCCCGGTTCATTGCGCGCCACTTTCATACTGGCAATATTGATGCCCGCATCGCCCAAAATCGTCGCTACTGGGCCAATCATTCGCGGCCGATCAATATTTTCCAGCATGATGACATTTCCTTGCAATTCGCACTCCGTCTCCAACCCGTTAATCTCCACCAAGATGGGTTCGTGCGCACGGGATAACGTACCCGACACATCCAACGTTTCATTTTTGCTGGATACTTGCGCCTGAATCAAATTCTTATAACGTTTCGGACTTTCTTCCACCTTATTGACAACAAACTGAATATCGCGATCTTCGGCCATCAATTTGGCATTCACATAGTTGACGCGGTCCCCTAAAGCGGGTTTGAGTAAACCTTTTAAGAAGCTGACGTTTAAAAACTCCAATTCATTGCGGCTCACCGGACCATTATAGGTCAATTCAACCTTTTCCACCGGTTCTTTATACATTTGCGCATAAATTTCGCCCAAACGCTCGCATAACGTCACATACGGCCGCAAATAATTCAATTCCTCTTTTAAAATGGTCGGGAGATTGACAACATTGGTTACCAATTCACCTGATAATGCCATTAAAACTTGTTTCGCAATATCTTCTCCCACCCGTTTTTGCGCTTCATTCGTATCCGCGCCCAAATGCGGCGTACAAACAACGTTTTCAAACGGAAACAGCGGATTATCCGGATCAACCGGTTCTTTTTCATGCACATCCAGCGCCGCGCTTCCAATTTTTCCGCTCTTTAAACCGGCTAAAATCGCCGCTTCTTTTATGATTCCGCCTCGTGCGCAGTTAACCACCCGTACGCCGTCCTTACATTTTTCAAAAAAGGCTTCGTCTAACATATGCATCGTTTCCGGCGTACGCGGCGTATGCACCGTGATCACATCGCATTGCCGGGCAATTTCATCTAAGGAATGAACACGCTCTACTTCCAGACGCTTAAACCGTTCGTCCGGAATATAAGGATCATAAGCCAAAACACGCATTTGGAAAGATTTTAGCCGCGTAGCAACCATTGAACCAATTCGGCCTAATCCAATAATCCCCAGCGTTTTTCCATATAGTTCCATCCCTCGGAACGGCGTACGATCCCAAATACCTTTTTTCACTGTGTTATTCGCCCAGGGGATTTTACGAATCGAGGCCAACAGCAAAGCAATGGTCTGTTCCGCCGCAGAAATGGTGTTGCTGTCCGGCGTATTCACAACGATAATTCCATAGCGCGAAGCCACGGGAATATCAATATTATCCACGCCGTTTCCCGCGCGTCCTACGACCTTTAAACGCGTACCCTTTGAAAGGAGTTCTTCGTTTACCTTCGTTACGCTGCGTACAATTAACGCATCGTATTGATCAATCACATCCAGCAGTTCTTCTCGGGTAATATTCTGCCGGTAATCCACATCGGCTTCCGCCATTAAAGCGGTTACGCCTTCATCCGCAATTTTTTCCGAAATGATAATTTTAGGTCGTTCCATCTTTTTTGTCCTTTCTTTTTTCTTTATTCTGCACCTTTTTTCCTGTTTTCTTTCCTTTTTTAACGTGCCAGAAGGATTTCCTGCGCTTTTTTCACGCCCGCGCCCAGCTCAACCGGAATTCCCAAACGTTTTAAAGTCATCTCCAAAGCGGCAATGCAGCTTAAGAGATCCATCTCTCGCATATAACCCAAATGACCGATTCGGAAGGTGGTATCCGCTAATTTTCCCTGTCCTCCGGAAACGACCATATTAAAATCCTCCCGCATCCGGTTTCGGATCTCAGCAGGCGTATGTCCCTGAGGGACTCTGATCGTCGTCACCACGGGAGAAGCGCACGCATCCGCCGCAACATTTTCTAGCCCCATCGCCTGCACACCGCCGCGGATCAAGTCTCGATATCCTGCGTGGCGTCGAATAACGTTTTCCAATCCTTCTTCTTCCAGCATTTTAAGCGCTTCTTGCAAACCAAAATAAATCGTTACCGGCGGAGTCGAAGGCGTCTCCCCTTTTTCCTGAAATTTTAAACTCCGTCCAATATCCCAATAATAACGGGAATTGGTATTCCTCTGATACGCTTCGTACGCCTTTTCACTAAACGCCATCAATCCCAATCCCGGCGGCAGCATGAAGGCTTTTTGCGAGCCGCTTAAAACCACATCCAAATTCCAAGCGTCCATTTTTAATTCCAAAGCGGCCAACGAACTTACGCCATCCACAATGAGAAGCGCCGGGTGGTTCTCCCGGGTCGCGCTGATCTTTTCAATATCGTTATAAACTCCCGTAGATGTTTCATTATGCGTAACGAGTATCGCTTTAATTTCATGTTTCGTATCCATTTTTAAACGCTCGCGAATTTTTTCCGGATCGGCCGCTTCTCCCCACGGAAAGTCCATTTTTTCCACATCTGCGCCAAACGCTGCGGCAATTTCCGCTAAACGATCCCCAAATGCGCCAATGGACACCGCCAGTACTTTTTCCGACGGACAAACAAAATTTGCTATCGCCGCTTCCATCGTTCCTGTCCCGGAAGAAGGATAAATAACGACTTTTCCTTTTTCCGTTTGATATATTTTTTTCACGCCCTCTACAATTTCCGCATACATTTGATGAAAAGCCGGACCGCGATGATTGATCATCGGCTGCTGCATCACGCGCGTAATCCGCTCCGGTACTGGCGTCGGTCCTGGAATCAAAAGATATTCAGATCCAAACATGTAATAGACTCCCTTCTTTTCCTTCACGCACTCTTCTTGACTTTACACGATAAAAATAAAGTCCCTCATCCCTAAATCCAGGGACGAGAGACTTTCCCGCGTTGCCACCCTTTTTGACCTGTCTTAAAAAAAGACACGCCCACTTCAAAGCGATAACGGAACTACCGGACTTTCCGCATCCGAGGCGGAATTCAAACAGCGTTCGCTCCGGCTTACACCCCCCGCCGGCTCTCTTTTCCGAACCTTTTGCTCTGTTTTACTTTTCCTCTTCACTTGCGATCGTCATTTATAGAATTACGATTGATTATAACACAACTTTTTTTACCTTACAAGTCATTTTCGAAATTTTTTGTACACTTCGCCATTCCCAAAATAGAGCCGTTAAGACCCCATTCGCCTCAATACATCCTTTTTTCCAGTTTTCACCACAAAAAACCCGCCCAAAAAGCAGATTCTCATAGAAGGAACACTTCGTCTATTTGCAATAGGGATATGTGAAAGGACAGATGCCAATAAATTGCAAGGTATCCCTATCGCTACGATACTTTTTCATAGTTCTCGAAAACTCATAAAAAGATTTGTCAACCCCTCGTCATCCGATTATACTAAGATACAATAGATGCAACAGGGGGAGAAAAAATGATTGAACTTATGGTATTTGGCGCATTTTCCATCGGTTTACTCGGATGTGTATTGGCAGATTATTCGATTTTATATGCCCTGCTTTTTGGCTACCTGTTGTTTTTTGGTTACGGAATTCGAAAAAAATACACTATTCGAGAATTATTGTCGTTTTCTTACCAAGGAATGTGTTCCGTCAAAACCATTTTGTTGACGTTCCTGCTCATCGGCGTTATTACGGCGATCTGGCGGGCCTGTGGAACCATTGCCTATTTGGTTTATCACGCATCGGAATTTTGTACGCCCTCGATCATGATCCTGGCGTCTTTTCTCCTGTGCTGTTTCATCTCCTTTTTAACGGGAACCGCCTTCGGAAGCGCCGCCACTATGGGCGCAATCTGCATGGCCATGGGAAACAGTATGGGTCTTCCGCCTCTTTATACCGGCGGGGCCATTTTGGCTGGCGTCTTTTTTGGCGACCGTTGTTCCCCCATGTCCACCAGCGCGCTGCTTGTCAGCGTCCTCACGCAGACCCCTCTCTTCCAAAATATCAAAAGAATGTTTCAAACCGCCTGGGTTCCGTTCTTTACAAGTTGCGCCATCTATTTTCTTCTCGGGCTTTTCTGCCCGGCCTCCTCCAACATCACGACTACTCAAAACGTCCTTTCGGAATTTTACGATCTATCCGCCTGGACGCTTCTTCCGGCAATTGTTATTTTTGGGTTTTCCCTGTTAAAATGGAACGTAAAACTTGTCATGACGTGCAGCATCCTCATTGGAGCGTTCATTGCGCTTTTTATTCAACACATTGACGCTCTTACGCTCTTAAAAATCACCGTATGGGGATTTCATCCGCAATCGCCCGCAGTCGCGGAAATAATGAGCGGAGGTGGGATTTTCTCCATGGTTCAGGTCTTTTTGATCGTATGTATTTCTTCTTGTTACGCCGGGATTTTCAAGGGAACCAGCTTTTTCAGCCCCATGCAACGCTTCATTCAAGCTCTCAGCGACCGTGTCTCTTCTTTCGGCGCAACGCTTGTCATTTCCATCTTAACCAGCGCCGTTTCCTGTAATCAATCGCTGGCGATCCTGCTGACCCATCAGATCTGTACGCCA
>CALXSZ010000046.1 GCA_944391275.1 uncultured Syntrophomonadaceae bacterium | reverse complement strand
AAACGCCTCCTTTTTTTTTTTTTTTTGAAAAAAATTTTAGGCCGTGGGACAAACCGCAGAAAACAACAAATTTCGCCCGGTAGGTCATAAACCCACCGGTCGAAAAATGAATTGTTATGAAATTTATCTACACAGTATAATTCATACTGCTGGCCGCATTTCCCCGTGGCCTGGGGCGGGCTTTTTTTGACGGTGAAAATCCCGTCTTATTTTGTCGATACGCTTTCCGATTCATGGCGGCTCCCTCCTAAAGCCGCCGATCTCGCCAGCGTCAGGGCGTCATTCCTTTGGAGGACGACAAAAGAACGGCGGCCTTGATTTTCTCAAAACCGCCGCAGATTAAAAAATCCATTTTAAGCGCACGAAAGCCTCTGTCCCTGCAACGGTTTTTTTCTTTCCCCGCTGGTAGGGGCAGAGTGATTCGCGCTATTTGATTATTCTTGCTCGGCTGCCTCTTTCAGCCGTTCAAAAGATTCACTACTAATAACGTGTTCCAACCGGCAGGCGTCGGCCTCCGCAATTTTGGGGTCAACGCCTGCGGCTATAAGCTGCTCCGTAAAAAAGCAATGGCGCTCATAGATTTTTTCGGCCACCTCGCGGCCTATATCTGTTAGATGGAGGTAGTGTTCTTCATCCATAGTCAGGAAACCACCCTCGCGCAAAATACCTACTGCGTGGCACACGCTGGGCTTTGACACCTCCATGCAGCGGGCCACGTCTACGGAGCGTACCATGCCTTGTTTCTGTTGAAGTATCAAAATAGTTTCCAAATAATCTTCACCCGACGCATGAAGTACCATGTTTCCCGCCTCCTTTCGTGGCCTTAATTCTGAAAGATTTTATGCCATCCACCAATAAAAAACTGTATTAGATATTCTGTATAGGGGATATTACTATTTTCTAAATCACCCTCTAAAGCAAAGTCAAACATCGTCGTATAAAAAGAATAGGAAACTGTTTGAATTAAGTCTTTAGAATACGGCTTTTTATTAAACTGGCTGGGCCATAGGACGGCAGTATATTCCTTTTCTGTACTCAATAGCTTTGGAATGAAATTCCTATATGTTGTTCCCGTTGAACACCGGGTTAATAACTCTATTTCTTTCTGATGGTGAACAATATAATCAAATAGCTGGGGAATTACTCGCTGATAATATTGTTCATAAGCTGGCAGCCTGCTTGTAGGAACACATATTTCTTCAAGGCTGTCAGCCACGATTTGAATAACCTCACAATAGGCTTTATCGACTAAATGCTTAAAAAGTTCGTGTTTACTCTTGTAGCGGGAATATATAATGCCTGTTGTCGCTTCGGCACCTTTCGCAATCACTCTTAATGAGGCGTTTTCATACCCATTTTTCAAAAATTCTCTTGCTGCACAGTCGAGAATCATTTTGCCTATATCTTTTCCTGTGTAATCGGCCATATTAAATTCCTTTGTGGCTTTGTCTGCGGATACCGAAAAAGCAGCAACCGCAGACTGCCCTTAGTTAATTGCTGTGTTTTAATGCCAACTCATCCATTTTCTTAAATTCCCTTATCAACATCCAAATTGCCACAATTAAAACAATCGCGTCTGTAATAAGCGGAGCAGCAAAAACGCCATGTACGCCTAAGTCCGCGATATAAGGCAGAACAATAGCTGCGGGAATATAAATAGCAATCTGGCGTAAAATTACCAATATACTTGCCTTTGTTGCTCTGCCAAGTGACTGCATAAGCGTCAGCACTACAATCCAGAAGCCTAAAACAATGTAGGAGAGGAAGAACAAACGGAAGTCAGCGGCCCCCTGCTCTACAACTGCCGGAGTAGTAATGAACATAGACAAAATAGCTTTAGGCGCAAGCATAATCGGCAAATAGAATATGAGCGCAAGTAAAGTCGCTGCAATCGCAAAAATTTTTGTGATGTGCTTTACACGATCATACTGTTTTGCGCCATAATTTGTTCCGGCTGCGGGCTGATAGCCTTGCGACAGTCCCCATAGAGGAATGAAAGCAAAGGAAACGACACGATAGGTTGCGCCAAGGATAATCTGCCAAGTGTCGCCTCCATGCTGGGCTGCCAGATTATACAAAGCGGTCTGCTGTATCAACATCATCACCTGCATAAGCATGGCAGAAACGCCAACTCCAAGTATTTCAGAAAACAAACCTTTGTCTACGCGGATTGCATGAATTTTTACATTTTTACTTTTTTTCTTGAAGTACCACAAGGAAGCTGCGGCATAAGCAATTTGTGAAATAACCGTGGCATAAGCCGCACCGTCAATCCCCATCTGGTAGGGGGATAAGGCCCAAATAAGAATAGGGTCAAGGATGATATTCATAATAGCGGAACCACCGCTAAATAACATTGCCCGTTTAAGCAGTCCTTCACCGCGCATAATCATATTAGAGGATTGCGCGAAATTTACAAATAGACTTCCTGCGAAGATAATTCTTAAATACCGAACAGCTAAATCCAAAATTTCCCCGCTTGCGCCGGAAAGCATAAGAATTTGTCTTGTAAAAACAATACCTATTGCCATAACGATAAGAGAAAAGATTAGATTCAGCGCAATCAGGTTTCCCATGATTTTATCAATCGTACCTTGATCTTTTTTTCCAATCGCTCTTGATAGGATAGACGCAGACCCCATACCGATCAGCGTTGAAATTCCTGTATTGGCAAGCGTAAAGGGATAAGATATAGATACTGCGGCCATTGCGCTGTCCCCCACCATTTGTCCAACATAAACGCCGTCCATGAAATTGTAAAGGCCAACCACTACCATGCCAATGATTGCCGGAATACTAAGTTTTGCCACTAAAGACCAAGGGCTGTCATTTAGGAGCATAGTTCTTGTGTCTGGTGTTCCTGCCATATCAATACACCTCCATTCCTATTGAGAAAGTTGTTGCTCTGCGTTCCACATAGCAGCATACTTGCCATTTTGTGCTAAGAGTTCGCTGTGAGTACCAGCCTCGGCTATTTTTCCGTTAGATACAACAAGTATCTGGTCTGCATTTTTGACGATAGATAACGTATGGGCGATCATTATTACTGTTTTCTTTGCCTTTAGCAGATTGGAAATCGCCTGCTTTACAGCCAACTCATTTTCGATGTCAAGGGAGGCCGTCGCTTCATCCAGCAGCAGGATAGGGCTATTTTTCAAAATGGCGCGGGCAATGGAAAGACGCTGGCGCTCACCGCCGGAAAGGAGATTCCCATTTTCGCCAATCGGTGTGTCATAACCTTTTTCCAACTTTCGGATGAAGCTGTCACAATTCGCCTCTTTGCAGGCGGCTTCAATTTCAGCGTCCGTTGCCTCCTGGCGGGCATGGCGGATGTTTTCACGGACGGTATCATTGAACAGAAATACATCTTGATCTACCATTGAAATTTGCTCTAATACACGCTCGGAAACTACTTTTTGAATGGGTTTTCCGCCAATGGAAATTGTACCTCTATCTGCTTCATAGTATTTTGCAATCAAATTCAGAATGGTAGACTTGCCGGAGCCGGAACCGCCGACGATGGCCGTCAGCTTTTGGTCGGGTGCTGTAAAAGATATTCCGTTTAAGACTGGTTCTCCTTGAACATAGGAAAAGCAAACATCTTGAAACGTGACCTCATGGGTATCCGTAATAAATGGTTCTCTACTTCCGGTTTCCTCCGGCATTTCCATGAGTTCTAATATTTTCTCTTTTGAAATGGAGTTATTTTTATAACTCAAACAATCTGCAACCAACGTAAAAGAAAGTTTTGATAAATAAATGGACATCAGGCAGATCATAAAGTATGAGGGGGTGGAAAGCTCACCAGAAAGCCACGGTGAAGCGGCCAGCCACATAATAAGCGGCAGGCTGCACCAGCTTAATACATTACGAATAAGTCCAACAGGAACCAATTTGATTTCATAAAGATAGCTGATGTGACTGTACTGTTTCATTTTCTCGATTACTTTTTCGTTTTTTTCGCCAGCTACTCCATAGGCCCGTAAGGTTTGGATTCCACTCACATATTCCACCATGCCGTTTACAGCGTCCGATTGTACCTTATTTTTCTTCTGGCCGTATTTTTTTACAAGGGTAGATACGATTGTCATGGTCGGGAACGTCAGAAGTAACACAATCAGCAAAATAGCCGCAGCCGGAAGCCACATAGTTGCCACAAAAAGGATAAGCATAATGGATAGTGCGGTATATTTTGCAATATCTCCGATTTTATGTCGGAGAATCACCTCATAACTATTGACATCATAAGTCATTACATTCAGGTATTGCCCTGTCTGGCCCATAGTGAATCGGGATAAAGGAATATTTTTTAATTTATCGCCTAAAAACAGACGGATTGCTTTACTTACCGCAGCAGCGCCAAGCTCAAAACGAACATATCCTGTCCTGTAAAGAAATAACCGCAGGATAAGGATTACCGCTACTGCCGCTGTCAGCAGGAATACCATTTCAAGGGTAAGGGTATCATTCCAAAAGGATTGAAAAACCAGATAGATCAACATAAAGTTACTACCAGAAAGCAGCCCCTCTATAATGTTCATTACAAACCCTATCTTAAAATCTCTGTTTTTTTGATTGATAGGATTTTTCATCGGGTACTCACCTCCTTATAGTTGATTGCGCGGGCAGCATTATAATCTCTCCATGCAGATTGATAATAAGCATTTTCTTTTAATACAGCCTCATGTGTTCCGTAGCTCGTTACGGAACCATTCTCCAAAATGGCTACCTTATCACACATTTTAACTGCGCCAAGGCGGTGAGCCACAACAAGAACTGTTTTCCCTTTGCACAGATTTTCAATCGCTTTGTCAATTTCCACCTGATTTTCGGGGTCAGCCGCACTTGTGGCTTCATCCAAAATCAAGATCGGAGCATTTTTCAAAATCGCTCTGGCAATGGCGATTCTTTGTTTTTCGCCACCAGAAAACCGGGAACTAAAACTGCCTACCTTTGTGTCATATCCGTCCGGCAAGGACATAATAAAGTCGTCTATCTGCGCTTTACGGGCCGCCGCCCGTACCTCGTCAAGTGTTGCATGGGAACCCATACAAATATTTTCAAACACACTGTCGTCTGTTAAAAACGTCTTTTGAAAAACAATGGCGATATTTTCCAACAGGGCATTATAAGAGATATTTCGTACATCAATCCCACCAATTCGGACGTTTCCATTACCCACCTCATAAGACCTTGCAATGAGCTGGATAATGGTACTTTTTCCGGCACCAGAACGTCCGATCAAAGCAATTTTTTCGCCCTGTTTGATTTTCAAATTACAATGCCTTAACACCGGGGTTTCTGAATTATACTCAAAAGAAACATCGTTCAACTCAATATCATAAGCCTTTGGGAATGAGCCGCCGCCCTCATAAACAGGAATATCCAATATTTCCTTTGTGTCCGTGACAGCGTGGAATACCTGTGCAAAATCATTCCCCAACTGTTGCAGAGGACGAAGCTCGGTTAAGTAAACAGAGCCAATGAAGGTAAATAACAGAAAAGCACCTGCCATAATGGAATGGTTCAGATACATAATGCTGCCAATGGGTATAACCAAGAGCAGTCCACATTCAATGAGAATTACATAGGCAGAATATGGAGGCCCCATTTTTCGTGATACAGTATTTACCACGTCGTTTTCTTCCTGACTAGCGTCTGAAAATTTTTCAAATGAGCTGCTTCCCATATTGTAGGCTTTAATCAATTTCATACCATTGATGTATTCAATAAAAACCGAGTTCAGCCCAGCAATCGACTTGCTGTATCTGTCCATAATTCCCGCTGTCTGCATAAACATAATTCCCATAATGATAATGCAAAGTATAAGGGGGAAAATAGATACCAACGCCAGCGGCACATTGATTGTCAACAAATAGATAAAAATTGCCACCGGCCCCACCAGATAATGCACTAAGTCGGGGATATTATGAGCCAAAAATTCTTCCAGCTTTTCTATATCCTCATTCAAAACCGCTTTTATATCGCCGGTTCTTCGTTCATTTAGCGCCCCAAGCGGCACTTTTGCCATGTGGTCGATTACCATGCAGCGGGCGCGGAATAAAGAACCGTAAGCGCCTTTGTGGGAAAAAGCGCCGGATAAAGCAAAAAATACAAAGCGTACAACCGTAAATCCCGTAATCAGCAGTACATTTTGTAAAATAAATTCTTTTGTCGCCGTCTGCTCCAAGATTGCGTTAATGAGCCGGTAAACTCCAAGATAGGGAATGACCGCGCATAAGCCGCAGATCAAGGCGCAGATAACGGAAAGAACCAAATAAATTTTATTGGGGCCAGCCCAACCCATCAAAATTTTAACTGGATTTTCCTTTTTCATTGCAATACACCTCCCTCCACGTCAGCTACATTTAATCGAAACAGCCGTTGCAAATGTTCTCGATTTTCCGCGCAGACCTCCCAATCTTCTTTTTGTTCTCCGCTATCAAGGTGAAGAACACGATTGCAAGTCTGGCATACAAATTCATAATCGTGGGTGGCGACAAAAATAATTTTTCCCATCTGCGCCAGCCTGCCGATCAGCCTTGCAACTCGCAGCATATTGTCAAAATCAAGGCCGCTTGTAGGTTGGTCAAAAATCAGTATTTCCTTACCGCATACCCTGCCTACTGCCACAA
>CALXSZ010000045.1 GCA_944391275.1 uncultured Syntrophomonadaceae bacterium | reverse complement strand
CGTTGGCCACTCCTCGCAAGGAAAGCGATCATGTAGAAATTCTTTCCGGCGTCTTTGAAGGGAAAACCACCGGAACGCCCTTATGCGCTGTATTCCGCAATGAAAACACCAAAAGTCAGGATTATTCGCTTATAAAAGACTTGCCTCGTCCCAGTCATGGGGATTATGCCGGGTCCATCCGCTATCAAAATTGCAGCGATTACCGTGGCGGCGGCCACTTCTCTGGTCGTTTGACGGCCCCATTGGTTTTTGCCGGCGCTTTAGCCAAGCTGATTCTAAAACCCAGGGGAATCCAGATTACAGCATCGATTTCGATGATTGGCGGATTGAAAAATCCTACGCCTGAACAAATGTCCGAAATCATTCTAACCGCACGACAAAATAAAGACAGCGTCGGCGGCGCGATCCGTTGTCAAATTACCGGAGTTCCGCCTGGCTATGGCGCGCCGGACTTCGGGTACAATGCCGAAGGCGTGATCGCCCAATACATGTTCGCTGTTCCCGCTGTTAAAGCTATCTCTTTTGGCGCAGGTTTTGCTTTTGCCGCTATGCATGGCAGCGAGGCCAATGATCCATTTATTTTAAAAGGAAATCACATCGCAACGCAAACCAATCATTCTGGGGGGATTAACGGCGGAATTACCAATGGAATGCCGCTGACTTTTGAAGTGGCCATGCGGCCCACCCCTTCAATCGCCCAGGCCCAACAAACGGTGCGTTTGTCCCGTATGGAACCCGCTACATTGGAAATTAAAGGCCGCCATGACCCTTGCATTGTTCCCCGCGCGGTTGTGGTTATTGAAGCGGCAGCCGCTTTAGCTACTTGTCATCTCATGGGAATATGACCTATGATAAAAGTTATGAAAGAGAGGAATATCGAAATGGATTTAAATGATTATCGTGGAGAAATTGATAAAATTGACGAACAACTCATTCAGCTTTTCAAACAGCGTATGGATGTGTCGGCTAAAATTGCAGATTATAAAAAAGACCATCAAATCCCTATCTTGAACACCGAACGCGAACGAAAAATTTCGGAAAAGGCCGCCAATAGCGTTCCTCCGGAAATGGCCGAATCCGCTCGTATGCTATACGCGCTGCTTTTTGATTTAAGCCGCTCTTATCAAAAAAGAAGATCCGGCGAACACTCCCCTCTTTATCATATTATTCAGGATGCGATTGAACATACGGAACCTTTGTTTCCCCCAACTGCTCAAATTGCCTGTCAAGGCGTTGAAGGCTCCTATTCACAGCTTGCCTCGCAGAAACTTTTTAAGCATCCTCAAATGATTTACTTTAATACCTTTGAAGCCGTCTTTTCTGCCATTGAAAGCGGTTTCTGCCGCTACGGCGTCTTGCCGTTAGAAAACAGTTCAGCGGGTTCTGTGAATAAAGTTTATGAATTAATGTTAAATCACGACTTTCGGATCGTTCGTAGTACGCGTCTAAAAATTGATCACCATTTATTGGCCAAACCTGGGGTCAAATTGGAAGATGTTAAAGAAATTTTCTCCCATGAACAAGCCATCAGCCAATGTTCCGATTTTCTTGCTACTTTAAAGGACGTCAAAGTGACTCGTTGTGAAAACACCGCTGTGGCGGCGGCCATGGTCGCCCAATCTGACCGAACGGATATTGCCGCGCTTTCCTCACGGAATTGTATTGAACTTTACGGTTTAAATTGTCTAAAACCGAGCATCCAAAATCATGATAATAATTATACGCGTTTTATATGTATTTCTAAAAATTTGGAAATCTACCCCGGCGCTGATAAAACCAGTTTAATGATGATCCTTCCGCATCGTCCCGGCGCTCTATACCAAGCGCTTTCCCGGTTTTATAGTCTGGGTTTAAATTTAATTAAACTGGAAAGCCGCCCATTACCGGAACGCGATTTTGAATTTATGTTCTACTTTGATTTAGAAACTTCCATTTATTCACAAGAATTTTTGCAAATGATTGATGAATTGGATAATCTATGCGAAGAATTTAAATATTTGGGTAGTTATTCTGAGGTGCTATAATGGAAATATATGGCCTTTTGGGCGAAAAACTCGGTCATAGTTATTCTCCTCAAATTCATGCGGCCTTAGGTAATCCGCATTATCAACTGTACGAAAAACAGCCCGATGAAGTAGCAGATTTCCTGTGTAAAGATACTTTCGCCGGCTTAAACGTTACCATCCCATACAAACAAACGGTAATTCCGTTCTGTCAGGCTTTGTCACCCGCCGCCCAAGCCATCGGCAGCGTACATACGCTGATCCGAATGCCGGACGGCGGCCTATATGGGGATAACACCGATGCAGACGGCTTTCGCGCTATGCTTCGTTTCAGTCAGGTTGATCCGCAAGGTAAAAAAGCATTGGTTTTTGGCAGTGGCGGCGCCAGCCGAACGGTTGTTTATGTCTTAAAACAGATGGGGGCTTCTCCGGTTCTGACCATTTCCCGCACCGGCCCCTACAATTATCAAAATTTGGATCTTCATGCCGACGCCAAGATTTTGGTCAATACAACCCCGGTCGGAATGTTCCCCCATACCGGAATTTCACCTGTCAATCTTGCGCAATTTCCGCAATGCGAAGCCGTTTTAGATGTCATTTATAATCCCGCCCGGACCCAGCTCCTTCTTGACGCCGAGGATGCTGGAATCCCTTTTTGCGACGGCCTTTTAATGTTAGTTACCCAAGCGCAAGAATCTGTTAAACGCTGGCGCCCTGATGCGGTTTTTCCAGTCTCAAACGAAAAGATTCTGCATCAACTTCGATCGCAAATGAACAATCTCATCCTTATTGGGATGCCAGGATGCGGTAAAAGCACGATCGGTCGTCTACTTGCACAGAACATGCAGCGAGACTTTATCGATTCGGACGAGCAAATTGAGAAACGTACGCAAATGTCTATCCCAGCATTTTTTGACCATTACGGCGAAGAGGCCTTCCGCAAAGAGGAAACCGACGTTTTGAGAGAACTGGGTAAACAATCCGGTCTCATCATCGCAACCGGCGGAGGTTGTGTCACGCGTCCAGAGAATTATCCCTTGCTGCATCAAAACGGAACAATCATCTTCTTAAAACGGGATTGCGAAAAACTTGAGCGATGGGGTCGGCCTTTGTCGCTACAGGCCGATTTGACGGAGATGTATCAAAAAAGGCTTCCTTTTTATGAAAAATTTGCGGATGCGGTCGTAGAAAACGATTCATCGGTTCAACAAGTTGCACACAAAACGCAGGAGGTTTTTGATGAAATTACTGGTCATTAATGGTCCAAATTTAAATTTATTAGGAATACGCGAACCATCTATCTATGGTCAAGAAGATTACGCCGCGCTGGTCCGACTCATTCATGAAACCGGCAACCAAGAAAATGTAGCGATTGAAATTTTTCAATCAAATCACGAAGGAGCTATCGTAGACGCCATCCAAAACGCCCTTCATGATTGCGACGGCATTATCATTAATCCCGCCGCCTATACGCACACCAGCATTGCCATCCTGGATGCTTTAAAAGCTGTGGGCCTTCCCTGCGTGGAAGTGCATATCTCAGATGTGAAGAGCCGGGAAACTTTCCGTCAAATCTCCTATGCTGGAATGGCTTGTATCAAAACATTTATGGGACTGGGTCTAGACGGCTATCGTCAGGCAATTCTCTTCTTAAAACAATATCTTTTAAGTCATTAAATCGCTCCAACCTCCCTATTTGATAAACAGGAAAAGCCGTAAGCAGGTGCGCTTACGGCTTTTTGTCAATCCGTTCATTGATTTTCAAACTTTTCTTTGCTCGTTTCTTGGGGAATTCGTGTTGTATACACGCCGCTGAAGCAAGCGGTACAAAAACCTTTTCCTTCATGCTTTTCGGCAATTCGGACCGCATCGGGAATACTTAAATAACCCAAACTGTCTACGTTTAAAATTTTCTGGATTTCCTCTATCGTATGATTATAGGCAATCAGCTTTTCGCTGGAATCAATATCCGTCCCATAAAAACAAGGATACAAGAAGGGGGGAGCGGAGATACGCAAATGAACCTCCGTCGCACCGGCTTGTCGTAATTTATGGACAATCTGCGCGCTAGTCGTCCCCCGAACGATGGAATCGTCAATAAGAATCACGCGTTTCCCCTTTACCGTTGCTTCCACCGGACTCAACTTAATATCCACCTGATCCCGGCGGCTTTGGGGCTCAGGCTGAATGAAAGTCCGTCCAATATATTTGTTTTTAATTAACCCAATTCCATAGGGAATCCCTGATTGCCTGGAGAATCCAATGGCCGCGTCGATTCCCGAATCGGGGACGCCGATCACGACGTCCGCCTGAGCCGGATATTCCAACGCCAAATAGGCTCCAGCTCGAAGCCGAGCCTGATGAACGGAACTTCCTTCAATAATCGAATCCGGCCGGGCAAAATAAATAAACTCAAACACACACAAAGATTCCGCCACTTTATGACAATGCGTGGTAATAGAATGAACACCCTCTTCGTCAAATACAATAATTTCTCCCGGGTCGACGTCTCGAACAAATTCAGCGCCAACCGCTGACAAGGCGCAACTTTCTGAAGCAACCACATACCCATCATCGCGCATCCTCCCATAACATAAAGGACGAAAACCGTGCTCATCTCTTACCGCAATCAATTTTTCCGGAGTCATGATGGTCAGCGAATAAGCACCGTCAATTTGATTCATAGCTTTTTCAATGGCTACCTCAATATTTCCTGTTTCGTAGGTTTCCCGAGCAATTGTATGTGCAATTAATTCGGAATCGCTTGTGGATAAAATCGGCGTATTTTCCGGCGTTAATTTTTTCCGTAATTCTTCTGCATTGACTAAATTTCCGTTATGCGCTAAAGACATCTTCAATTTTTCATTTTCAATGACGATCGGCTGCGCATTTATCTGCCCACAGGAACCCGTGGTACTGTACCGTACATGCCCAATTGCAATATTTCCTCTGCCTAATTCTTCCAGAACCTCATGCGTGAAAACGTCTCCAACCAATCCCACTTGTTTATACGTACGCATACAACCATCCTCATGTACGGTCATTCCGCTGCTTTCCTGTCCTCGATGCTGCAAGGCATATAAACCATAATACACCAGTCCAGCCGCGTCTACTTTCTTTTGGGGATAATAAACGCCAAATACACCGCACGCTTCGTTGATCGGTTCCATCATGCTTTTTCCTTTCTTCCCATCCGGTTCATCACTTCAATGTAAGCTTCCTCGGTTCCTCCCAAATCCCGGCGAAAACGATCTTTATCCATTTTCTCATGCGTCTGATGATCCCACAACCGGCAAGTGTCCGGTGAAATTTCATCCGCTAAGACAAAATCTCCATCCGGCGTATACCCAAATTCCAACTTAAAATCAACCAAATCAATTCCAATTCGATTAAAATACGATTTTAATCGCTCATTAATTTGAAAAGCCGTCCGTTGAATCAAAGCAATTTCTTCGCGGGTTGCCAAGTGCAATGCCATCGCATGGAAATCATTTAGCAAAGGATCCCCTAACTCATCATTCTTATAAGAAAACTCGATGGTTGGCGCATCAAAAACAATCCCTTCTTCAACGCCATATTTCTTTGCAAAGGAGCCCGCTGAAATATTTCGCACCACCACTTCCAATGGGATAATAGAAACTTTTTTTACCAAAGTTTCCCGTTCCGAAAGTTCCTTCACATAGTGCGTGGGAATTCCCTCATTCTCGAGCATCTGCATCAGTTGATTGGTAATTCGATTATTAATAACGCCTTTCCCAGCAATTTTCCCTTTTTTCAATCCATTAAATGCGGTTGCATCGTCTTTATATTCGACAATCACATAATTCGCGTCATCTGTTGCATATACTTTTTTTGCTTTTCCCTCATAAATCATTTCCTGCTTATTCATGTCGTCCTCCTATGTGTTCTTTCACAAACTTTCTTTATGTCTTAAAGGCTTTTATTCTTTTAACAACGATTGAATAAATCCATAGAAAAGGGGATGCGCCCGATTCGGGCGGCTTTTGAATTCAGGGTGATACTGTACGCCAATAAAAAACGGATGATCTTTTTGTTCAATCGCTTCCACCAAACGTCCGTCCGGCGAAGTTCCGCTGATCATCAACCCCGCCTTTTCCATCTTCGTACGGTACTGATTATTAAATTCATAACGATGACGATGCCGTTCAGATATGTGCAGCGTTTGATAGTACCGCGCCATTTGCGTATGGGGTTGAATGTCACAAGGATAAGCACCCAATCGCAGCGTTCCTCCCTTATTGATGGTATGATTTTGTCCAGGCATAAAATCAATGACCAAATCGGGAGAAGATTCGTCAAACTCCCTCGAATTGGCCTGAACCAATCCTAATACATGCCGGGCAAACTCAATAACCGCCACCTGCATCCCTAAGCACAAACCAAAGTACGGAACTTTATGTTCTCTGGCATATTGAGCGGCGCAAATCATCCCTTCAATCCCACGATCGCCAAATCCCCCCGGAACCAAAATGCCGTCTAAAGCGGAAAAAATCCCCTGAGCATTGGATTGGTTTACCCCCTCAGAATCAATCCACTGCAAATCA
>CALXSZ010000044.1 GCA_944391275.1 uncultured Syntrophomonadaceae bacterium | reverse complement strand
GCCAAGTGCCTCCCACTGCTGCGCGGAAAAATCCCATTGCCATAATGTAGCGACCGAACCATCCGTCTCGACTTCAACCAACAGTCGATTTCCATCTGGATGAAAGCGGGCGGATAAAAAAGTCGCGCCGGTTTCGGGGACGGGAAGATCGATTCTTTCTCCTGTCTGTAAATCTTTCAGATAACCGGATGAACCAAAAGCCCATTTTTCGTCTTGGCTGATTCCTAGGAACGCCTCTTCATCGATCGTGATTCGCTCGGGCTGGACATTTACCCAACTGGGTAAATTCCGCGCCATACGGTAGGTTTCTCCAGATGGACGGCTCAGGTAAACGGCTTCTTTACGGGGCGTAATTTCTGCAATATCTCCCTGGGCAAAGATAAATTGCCGATTGATCTGCATCTCGTCTATCGGAATCATCCGGTTTTCATTCCATACCTTAAAAAACCGTCCCACGAAAAAGATGATGACGATGAAAAAGATCAAGCCCACTACGTACAAAAAAAGCTGATTGCCAATTTTCTTCTCTTCTTCTGACTGCTTTTTCAGGGTTCCCTGAAAGGAATAAGACTGTCCCAGCATGCTGTCCTCCGTTCGCATTTTCATAAATGATCGTTCGTTTATTCTTTTTTTTATTTCCTACAACAAATCCTTTTTTATTTTACCTGTTTTTTCCTTCCACGCACAAGCTTTTTTGAGAATTTTGCTGAAAGGGTTCATCTTTTGAAAAATATCGCCGACCTCTATCCTCCATACGCCCGAAGCATGCTATAATGAACCGTAACAACGAATGAAAAAGGAGGCGGATAAAATGCCGCAAAAGCATCTGCGTTATAAATACGATTTCATGCGTTTTCCGATGGAAAACGATCAAAATTATGAGCTGGTCGTCCGTTCCGATTCGGGGGCGCCGCGCGCATATGATATTTACGTTTTTAAATCGGAATCTTTTCCTTTGAGCGCATCATTATTCTATTACTTTATTGATTTGGACAACTACTCAGAAGAAGAAATTCTGGAAGGACTGCAAAGTTGGGGCTATTCTTCCCTTCAGGCCTTCCAAAAATATTTGGCGGAAGAAACCGTCATTCATAATTACGAACTGCGTCTAGCTACATGTATGAGGGAAAACGATCTCTCTTTGACGCCGAAAACGCTAATCGAAGAGGATTACGACGCCTGTTTCGATTATTTGGTTGAACGGCTAGGGGGACGTAGTCCGCTGGACGATACGGACGATGAACACCCTGAAGATCAAAAGAAACCCCACTGGCACGATATCGGATTTTGGTAGGCCTTTACCCGCTTTCAACAAACTTTCCGCCGTTTAAAAATGTTTTTTCTTCCAAGCAAATCTGTCGAGGGAACGTTTGCCAATTTTTTTGAACGTCGCCTCGGAAATTTCAAACCATTCTTTTTGTAGTTATTGATTTTTCCTATTCTTCGCTGTCTTCCCTGTACAAAATTTTTAGGCGCTATCCGGCATAAATCGAATCTTTAAGCGCACAAAACCATTTTTGGGGACGTCTAAAAGGCGTTTTTCCTCAGCTGAAATATCCGTCTGAAATAAAACAAGGCCGACCCAGGTTTCCCCGAAGATCGGTCTTTTTCTAATTAATTTAAGGGTAAAAATTTTTTCTAGTCTTCAGGCGGAGGTTCTAAACCGCCCTGACTTTCCTCTACCAAGGTCACCAATTGATACATTTTATTGGTTCCCAGAGTGAAATTATCCAAAATATGCATCGGATTATCGCCCACTAGCCCAATTACCTGGACATCGCCCGGTCTTTTTTCATAATTAATGACCAGAACGTATAAATCCTTTTTAGCGTTTCCGCGCGGCACATTCCGTACCAAACCGTCCAGCGAACCAATTTCTACGCGTTCTCGGGGCGCACGGCCGCGCATGTCATGTTCGGTATAATATTCAATTCTTTTCAGCTGTTCCGCTGGGATCCGCTGCTCCTGATCGCCGCTGACAAAAATCAGTCCTTCTTCATTCGCAAAAACATTGCAGGTCGCATATAAAGGAAAGTCCAAGCCCAAAACATGCTGTAACACCGCCTGATATTTCGCTTTATAACTGCGCCGTTTTAAAATATTTTCTACGATGACGTATAAGCAAAAGGCAATAAACAAAGAAAGTATGACAATAATAATGATTTTTAACATAAAATCCTCTCTTTCCCGCTCATTTTCTCTTATTGTAATATCGGCCTATTTGGCAGGGGAATCCGATTTTTGATTCTTTTTTGGCGTCTGGAAATTGGATGATAATCGGCTGCCTCTATTCATTCTAAACAGCATTTTGTTCGTATTTGCCATTCAGGTATTCCCATATCGTTCCAAAGCCAAAAACATTGCTCTATATATCCATCCACTTGTTGTGAAAGTGCATTTTCATGCAAAATTTGGAGATGTGTAATCAAAGAAAAATATTTTCTCTTGGCCCTTCCTAAAAAAAGAATAAAACATAAAAAAACAATTCCAATCTTTTTACAGTTTCCTAATGTCTTCCATGTTTTATTATAGCATAAATTCTGTTTGCAGGCAATTTCTCCTGCTTGTGTTTTCTTTCTAAGAAGTTATAATAGAAGAAAAGAGAGTATGTAATGAATAGAAAGGAGTCCTGTATGAAAGCATCTTATAAAATTTTACTTTGGGATATGGACGGTACGTTAATGGATTCGCAGGAAGGCTTAATCGCCAGCCTGCAATATACGCTTGAGCGATTCGGTCTTCCTCCGGAAAACGAAAACACGATTCGTTCGTTCTTAGGTCCCTCTCTAAAACATACTTTTCAAACTTATTACGGCTTTCCGGGAGAAAAAGCCGACGAAGCCGTCGCCATTTTTCGTGAACGGTTTGCTCCATCCATGTTTACGGGAAACCGCGTGTATGATGGGATCATCCCTTTGTTAAACAATCTAAAAGAAGCCGGTTATCGTATGGCCATCGCAACCTCCAAATTAGAGAAATTTGCCGTAGAAATCGCGGATCATTTTGGTCTATCTCCTTATTTCACCTACATTTGCGGCAGCAACGAAGATGGAACCCGATCTGAAAAAGCGCAGGTCATCGCCTGGGCTTTAAGTCATTTTACAAGTTACGCACCCCGGGACATTCTGATGATTGGCGATCGTAAAATGGATGTAGTCGGAGCTAAAGAAAACGGCATAGACGCCGCTGCCGTTCTCTATGGGTACGGTACGGCGGAAGAATTAACGGAAGCGCGTTATAAAATTCATTGCGTGGATGATTTTCGTCAGTTATTGTTATAAACAGCAAACAATATGAACAGCAACCAAAAGGAAAAATGAAGATTCTTCTTTTTTTGAGGAGTAAACTTTCTTTTCTCTTTTCAGCAGCTTCTCTCTTCTAACAAACCATCGTTCAACGTTGTCTCCACAACCATTTAAAGGCAGAATCTTTTTCGTCCGGTATTTTCTCTTACTTTTTTACGGCGCACAGAAGAAACAGAAAACCTCTGGAAAATCCTCTGTTTGCTCCTTGATAAATCGTCAATCGCTTTCATGTCTGATTTTCTTAATGAAGAATTGGTCCAACCGGCGTAAGCAACAAATGGATTTTCTTTTGTAATTCCTGTAATTCTTGATCGGCTTTTCTTGCAGCGCGCCGTATTTCTTCCCGATGCTGGCTGACTTGTTCTTCATCTTCCAAAAGTTCTTTCAGATTGAACGGAAACTGCTTTAATATGGAATCCAATTCATCCTGTAAAATTTTCTGAAGCGGTAATAAAGCTTCTTCCTCCAGCTGCGTTTCCGCTTGGTCAATTAACCCTTGCTGTTCAGCCTCTTCTTCCAGCTTCTCTAACGCTTCCAAATCCCATTTCCGATATAGGTCGCGCACTTTTTCCCAACAGGTTTGTTTTTCTTTGTCTCCCGGATACAATTGCGGATAGTAAACTTTGGCCAACTGCTGGTACAAATAAAGCATTTGCGCTTGTGCATCCGGGCTCATTTGAGGCATATTTTGAAACCCCATCGCCATGAACAAATTCTCCGTCATTTCTTCCAGAATCTGATCCTTATCCACAAATTCTTGATCCAAAATGCGATCAATGGCTTCTTCATCTAAGGTTTCCCCGTGCTCGAACCGCTCCTGCGCTAATGAAAGTTTACGGCGCATCCGTTCTACCTCACAGGAAATCTTAAAAGCCGCCAATTCATATTGTCCCAGCTTAGAAACATAATCCGAACGCAATTCCAGATTTCGTTGAAACAATAAAAAATCGCGTGACGCAATCAATCGTACAACTTTTTCAAGCGCTGGTTTCATGATGATTCCTCCTTCTTTTGAGGAAGTTCTTTTTCTTCCGAATCCGTTTGCATCGAAGCGTTTTTTTCTGCTTCTTCCAGGTCATCGGTCGTCGTTTTCTGGTCGTCGAGCGGATTTTGCTTCAAAGTCGAAGATGTTTCACTCAAGAATTGCCGCATATTCCCGGAAGGCGTCACTAAAAACTCCACCATTAACAGAAAAATGTTTTTCACCATCCCCGCCAACGGCACAGCAAAAAGCATTCCCACAGGCCCCCAAATGGCATTGCATAATAGAATCGCCAGGAGAATCAGTAGAGGATGTACCTGAATTTGATCCCCTTGCACTTTGGGCGAAACCACATTCCCCTCCAACTGCTGAACAATCAAGATAAACAGTCCCACCTTGACCGCACATCCCACATCATATGTGATCAGGGAGAATAGCGTAATAACAATTCCGGCTGTCAAAGATCCAAAATAAGGAATAAAATCCAACAAGAAAGACATAATAGCAAAAAGCCCCGCATAGCGGATGCCTCCAATTTTGAGTCCCACATATACCGTTAAGGCCATCCCGGCTGAAATCAGTACGCGACTTTTAATATAGATCCAGATCATATCGTTGGCCTGGCGCAACAGTTGACTAATACGATTCAGTTGATTGGTAATCAAAAACGTATGCAGCGATTGAATAATTTTTTCGCCGTCCAGCATAAAGTACACCAGAAGAATGATCACCAAGATCATGTCCAAGATGTGCGTCGTCAGTCCAGCTAGGGCGGCTAATACCTGTATCGTAAATTTTGCAATATACGAGTCAATTTGCGAAATGAAATTTTGTACGGGCTGAATAATAGAAGCCGGTAAATCCATTTGGATCAATTCCGTTTCTAATTCAACGAGCATACTCTGAAAATCCGCCTGAATTTGGGGTAAATCCTCTAAAAGCGCCACCAGCTGATAAACCACGGCTTCGCGCAAGGAACCCAAACATAAAATTAAAATCACAAAAACAAACAGCAACACAATGAAAACCGCGAATCCACGATAGACCTGCTTGGTCGCCTCGTCCCGGTATAAAAGGTTCCGGGTCTTCTTCTGAAAAAATTGAACGGCTGGGTTCAGAATATAGGCAGCCGCCATTGCAATAAAGAATAGTCCAAACACCGAATGAAAATGATGCAACGTATACGTTACAATAATCAATATGAAAGATATAAGCCATATTTTTACAACGCTCATTGC
>CALXSZ010000043.1 GCA_944391275.1 uncultured Syntrophomonadaceae bacterium | reverse complement strand
TCTTTCATTTCGTATTTTGTAATATCTGTAAAATATGTATTTTTTTTCTTTTACCGATTCGTCAGAACCTTATATACTAAAGATGATATGTAATCGAATTCTCATGGGCAAAAGTGGTTACAATACTTTTAGTTGACACAATCAACGAAGGATGTGAATCAGATGAAAAAAAAGGAACCCAACAAGTGGGTCATTTTAACTATTATTTCTATCGGCATTTTTATGTCTACATTGGACGGCAGCATTGTCAGTATTGCCAATCCCACCATTGCTTCCGAATTTGGGATTGACCTACACCAAATACAATGGATTACCACCGCCTATATGTTGGTCGTTATGTCTACGATGCTTTTTTTTGGAAAATTAGGCGACAAAATCGGGGGACAACATATCTATAGTTTCGGTTTTCTTATTTTTGCCGTCGGTTCTTTTTTCTGCAGTCAGGCCGGGAGTCTGTCTTTTTTAATTTTAGCGCGAATTTTCCAGGCAATAGGCGGGAGCATGTTAATGGCGACTGGGATTGGGATTGTGTCAAACGCTTTTCCTGCGGAAGAAAAAGGAAAAGCGCTGGGAATCACCGGAACCGTTGTTGGCATTGGCAACGTCAGTGGTCCTGCAATCGGAGGGTTGATTTTGGCGCATTTTCATTGGACAATGATTTTTATCATTAACATTCCGATTGGCGTGCTCGCTTTTCTAATTGGATTAAAATATCTTCCGGCTCAGCCGCTGAACAAAGACATAAAAAGTTTTGATTTTCCAGGGATTATTCTGTTTGCATTGTCCGCTTCGATGCTGTTGCTGAATCTCAATCAGCTGAGTCATCTAAATATCCTTCCCGTTTTGATTTTAATCGTTGCTTTTATCGGACTCCTTTGGCGCGAAAAACGTTTCGAACAAAGTTTTCTAGATCTAGCTCTTTTCAAAGATTACGATTTTACGTTCGGAAATATCATTGGCGTTTTATCTTATATGCCGCAAATGGCGGTAACTTTTCTGCTGCCGTTTTATTTGCAGGATCTATGGCAGTATTCTGCTTTAAAATCCGGGCTTGTAATGGCGGTTTCTCCGATTTGTATGGCGCTTCTAGCGCCCATTGCCGGCTCTCTTTCGGATAAATGGGGCGCTAAGAAACTGCTTTTATGTTCTTTTACCGCTTCGACGCTTGGTTTTGTTTGTTTAAGTTTTTTAAAAGAAAGCTCTCCGCTTCCCTTTCTGATTTTTTCTTTAATGCTTTTAGGTACTGGATTCGGATGTTTTGGTTCGCCAAATAACAGCCGTATCCTAGCGCACGTTCCTCCGCAGAAACAAGGATACGGCGGCAGTTTCCTTTCCACCGTGCGCAATCTTTCTTATGCGATGGGTACGGCCTTTTTCAGCTGGTTCTTTACGTGGATGCAAAACATTTACAGTACGCGTGCCGATGCGGTTTCCGCATACGTGACTGCCAGTAATACGACTTACCGTTTTACCGCGCTGATTACCTTCATCGGTCTCATTTTAACCTTCTTTTTCTTTGAACAACGTTCAGCTTCCAAAAAATCCAAACCCTCTGAATCATAATTTTTTGACAAAACAAAGGATTTTCCTCCTTCTATGTGGAATGGATCAAATTGACCTTTTCGACACTTTTCATCAAGAAGGAGGATTTTTTATGCCATTCGCTTTTATTCAGTCGGAGCCTCAAGAAATCCAGGCGGATGCACTCGTCCAACCTGAATCTTCTATCTTTCCGCAGTTTATACATTGTTTTGGGGACGCGTCCCCAGCTTGGCCTCGTTTAGAAAAAGATCCTGCAAAGGGACCGGCGGAGCATACCAAACATCCCATTTTTTCCGGTCAGAGGTTTCCTGAAAATCCTTATTTATTTTTAGGGCTTTGTCCGCCTGGGAAATCGGTTTGGGAATTAAGCTCTTCCAAAAAACAGCTTATTTTGATTCATACCGCTCCCGCCCATGCACAATCCGATTGGAAAAAAGAACTATATTATTTGTCTGAATGCTATAAAACATCTATGCAGCTGGCTGCTTCTTTAGGTTGTCGCTCGATCGTTTTTCCTCTATTACCCGGTTCGCTTTCTTCCTTCCCACCGGAAAAAGGTTTAGATTGCGCAACCTTTTCCATTGGTCAAACCTTGCTGGAGCTTGACGCAAATTTACTCGTGTGGCTAGCGATTCCAAGCGAAAAAATAGCCGCAATGCGTTTAAATTCCGCTCTACTTTCTCGAATTCAGGATTATATAAGAAAAATCAACCCGGACCTACAATCCAGCTGGAGTTCTTCGGAGCTTTACCAAATTGAAAAATTAGATCGAACGCCTTTCGAGATTGAAAAAAATTTGGTGGCCGAAGAAGACTTCGAGAAAAATCTTTATCAGGCAGGCGTCCTGGAACCATCGACCGCTAAACGTTTGCAGCAAACCTTGAACGAAACGAAAGCGGAAACCTTTCAACAGATGCTGTTTCGTTTAATTGATCAAAAAAATTTAAAAGATACGCACGTGTACAAACGCGCTAATATTGATCGCCGCCTTTTTTCGAAAATCCGAAGCCATGTGGACTATCAGCCCAGTAAAAATACCGTATTGGCCCTGGCAATTGCCCTAGAATTGGACTTAAATGAAACACAGCAACTATTAGAGAAAGCTGGCTTCACTCTTTCTCATTCACTGCGCCGGGATATTATTATCGAATTTTTCATTCAAGAAAAAAATTATAACATTTTTCTGATTAACGAAGTTTTATTTTGTTATTCTCTTCCTCTGCTGGGAATTACTGAAAATGGTTTTCGCGGAAAAAGTGAGCGTATGATGTTAGAACCTTGATTTTGTCGTACAACATGCGTCCTTTTTCCGTATGATTTCAGGTAAATAAATATTGTTAATAAAAATTCCAGCATTCAGATCGATCCGATTATTCGACTAAAGAGAATGTAAAAAGGTCCTCATGTGCATGCATGAAAATACAAAAATGGAAAATTGCTCGATCGTTTTCCGAAGAAAAAATGTTGAAAAACGCATGAACAAGGGATATCTTGTATTTGTGGAAAGTGATCCTTGATGATCCTTTCCACAAATACGATAAAGCGCTAGGGATCCTTTGCCATTTGGGGATGGCATTCATTGAATATGTTCTTACCGAAGAAACGATTACTTAAAGGATTTTGTTTTGTCTTTCTGTCTATTAAGCAGGGGTGCAAAGAATGAAATCATCCTTTTTCCAACCAAGATACTTGGTTTTTTATCTCGCCTCGACAAGGGAATTTTGATCGTTTGAAGCATATAATAAAAATTATTTTAGGATTCGCGTCAATCCTAAATAGAAACCTTACACCCCTGTTTCTCATTATCTTTATTTGTGAATTGCGTCCATTATTTGCCCTAATCCATTCTGATGCTTTGCGTTTGGATTTTATTTGATTAAAAAGGCCTATTTAAATGGTTTTGTGCGGAGTTCACAAGGAATCAATGTTTCGAACATGATGAAGAAATTTCCTATGAGAATGAAACAACCGGATGGTAACCGTACCTCGTTTTTCAATACGAGTTATTTTTTTGTTCTTTTTTCTCTTTTTCTTGTTCTTTTTGTAAAGCTTCCAATCCTAAACGTATTAACTCTACGGTTGCTTCAGAACGTGTTTGATACCGATAAGCAAACCGAAAATCTTCTATTTTCTGGAATAAATCGCTATCTACAGATACCGTATAACGCGCTTTGTCTGTAGCCATATTTATCACCTCACTTGTGATTATACATCGGTGAACCAGAGATGTAAAGGAATTTTTTCAAATTTTAAAAACTATTGACAGTGAACCAGTGAACCAATATAATGTGTTATAGGGTTCAGTGAACCACGGAACCAGGAGGCGAAACTTATGGCAACAAAGTTAAAACGGTTCACGATTTCCGTCACCCCCAGCATGGAAAAAGACCTAGATATGGTAAAAAAAGAACTCTACTATAAGGATACGCGAAACGCTATGATTCGAGATCTTATTATTCGCGGCCTAGATTCTTTAAAAGCTGAAAAAATTTTTGGCGAAGAAGAGGATTCTTCTACCATATGTTCTTCGTAATTATTGTCGCTTGATAGGCGTCCTTTTTAGGGAAATTATTTGTTACACTTGCTATGGTCTATTGAGAAATCTTATATAAAAAAAGAAAAAGAGATGAGGAATTTTGGTTGAATTAGTCTTCGTTTTAGATCGTAGCGGTTCCATGGCCGGCTTCGAAAGTGATGTGATCGGTAGTTTCAACGCTATGATCGCCCGGCAGCAAAAAGCGTCTTCACAAACACGGGTCTCAACCATTTTGTTTTCGAATCATTGTGAATTATTGCATGACCGCGTTCCTCTTCATGCAATTCCGCCAATGACTTCGGAAGATTATTGGGTGCAGGGTTGTTCATCTCTTCTTGACGGAATCGGAACGGCTATTTGTATGATGAAAGAGGTTTACAGAGCATTACCGGAAACTGAACAACCGGAGAAGGTTCTTTTCGCCATTATGACCGATGGTCATGAAAATTCCAGCGTCATGTTTTCCTTAAAAGAAATTCGCCAGATGATTCGTAAACAAACTGAAGAAAGTCATTGGGATTTTCTTTTTCTAGGCGCTGATATGAACGCCATTTCCATTGCATCTAAGATGGCAGTACAAAAGAATCTAACGATTAAAAAGCGGTTACACGCGAACAAAAAACCGTCTGAATATGATCGGTTAGGGAATGTTATTCGCACATATCATCCTCAGAAATTTATCTCCAGCCGATGGGAAAGTATGCCGAAACGTTTAAACAAACGGACATTTGTGCAAGATTTTTGGGATAGACATTGAAGATCGCCACCCTCCCATGCGGGATGGGAGTTTGTTGTTGTTCTCCCATCCCGCATTTTTATATTTTTAAGTCATATATGATTTTCATTAAAGGATGAGACGTTTTAATAGAGACTTATCTATTAATGAAACGTAAGATCGGGCATATATTTTCTTCATTAACTTTCATTAACTGTCATTTACCTTCATTATACCCATGCGTAATAAAAAGATTATCAATAATAATAAACGGCGGGGTATAAATCTTTGCGTAACGTCATGGATTACGAGGTAAAACCTTTTCCCTGTTTAAAAATTTTAAACGCTGCGATATTTAGCTGGAATTAAATCTGAAATTTTCGCATAGGCAACGCCTATACTGCTATCGGCTGCTCCATAATAAACGAGTACCTCATCATCTTCCTCTAAAATTTCTTTATCTACAGCGCCGACCGCACCGCATGTGAAAACGACATTTGGAACCCAACTGCCATCGTTTCCAATTTCATAAGCCGCTACCGGTTCCAGTACGGCGTTCGGAGAACGATAAAGGATTTTCTGGGGGTTTTGTAGGTCTGCCAATAATACGCCTAAGCGATAAACGTAATTTTGGTCGACTCCATGATAAAATAGTAACCATCCAAACGCTGTTTTGAGCGGCTGAGCTCCTGCTCCAATTTTCAGGGAATCCCATTGTTGTCCAGGGCGAGGACCTAAAATGATCGTCTGTCGTTCCCAGCAGGGAAACTGGAGTTCAGGCAGGCCCGTATACCATATACTTGGTTCAATACGATGATACAAGATATATTGTCCCTGTATTTTTTCAGGAAACAAAATGGCGTCTTTATCCCAAATATTTCGGAAAGCCAACCCTTCTCTTTTCCAATCAAAATTTTCCTTTAAAAAATCGTCCTTTCGGATGGTTGCCGCTGCAACTTGAGCAATATTTCCATCATAAGCTGTGTATAACATCCATATTTTGTCCTGAATTAGGACGACACGCGGATCTTCACATCCTTGTCTTTCTTCATTCATCTGAGGGGTAAAAATGGGATCTGGAAGCCGACGCAATACTTGATAACCGTCCGTAATAGCCAATCCAATGCGTGAAATCCCATCCTCCCCTACTGCCCGATAAAAAAGATATACACGATCCTCAATTCGCAAAGCTCCTGGATTTAGGACATACCGATTTTCCCATGAATGGTTTTTGATTGGCTGCAAAAGAGGATTCTTTTCATAGCGTTTCAACCTTCCCGCCGGTTCTTCCGTCACGGATTGAACCAACACTTCTACCTTTTCCGCAGGAGCAGGTACGAATAAATGAAAAAGATTTTTCTGATCGTGCCCAGACATAATTTGTCGTTTAACCGTTTGGGTAAACTCCTTGGCTGAAAATCCAATTTCTCTGCACAAAGATTCCAAAAAACAATGATTAAACCACCGTTCTTCAATGCTGGTTGTTAAAGCATTGGGTACCTGTCTTCCGCCCTTAAAGCTATATCCGGCCCAACTCCAAATGGTACAGGTTAAAAAAGTTCCGTCCCGTAAAACTTGACTCACGCCGTAGCCGTAGGCAATTAAGCGGAATCTCCGAGCCGCTTCCACTTGCCCTTGTTCCTGCAAGCGTCCCATCGCTTCCCGAAGCATCTGACATACCCGTCGATGATGACTATTTTCAAAAATCTGAGCGGCCGAAAAATTGCTTCCTCCTCGGTTCCAATTTAGACAATGTTGAAATTTCGTTCCTAACTCTCGTCGTTCCTGAATACATTGAATCAATAATTCCGAATGCAGACGTAACTGTACCACGCGGCGCAATAATTCAAAGAAATAGCGTAAGCGCGGATATTGGCCGCCTTTTCCCTTGGCTAACGGACGCACAAGAATTCTTCCGGTCACTTTATCGCATCTGGAAATTCTTCCAAACGGTATTCCGCCACTTTCCCACTCTTCTTCTAAAATTAACGGTGCAACAGGAATAAAAGTAAATTGTTCCGGCCGCAAATGTTCAGATAGCCAAAGCATCTGCGGCTGGATAGACGGATTTTCTTCTAATAATCCAGCCAGCGCTACCGCATCTTGTACGGACATTTGGCGTAAAAGTTGTTCAGGAGACGAAACATCAAACGTCAACATCAAATTAACCGGTGGAAACCGCACCAACATTTCGCGCAGCAGGTTTTCCTGGACCGCCAACATAGGCGCCGGTTGAAAAAGTTTCCAAAAATGATGGAGAAACAGAGAAAGTCCCGCTTTTGTGTGTAAATCCCCCGGAAGAATTTTTTCCAATATCAACTCTGTCTGTTCAGTAAAACTTTGCATGGAAGCACGCAAAACCGTCGGAGAGTCGGATAAACTTCGTCCAAAAGCCCGATGCAAAAAATTCTGCATTCGTTGTTCAAATTGGCTTCGCAATTCACGGTAAATGGCCTCAGTTTCTATCCTTTGCCCTTTGCGCCCGGAAATTTTTTTGGGAATAACAATCGGACGCCCCGGAACATATTCCATATAATACATGGGGATCAAAGCATCTTTGTCGGCTTCTACTTTTTTTTGCCACAAATAAGCATACTCTTGTTTGCTTTGGCGTAATTGCTTGGTAATTTCTCGGCGCATTTTGTGTAGAGTCCCCACGAGATCATCCAATGGTTTGACGGAAAACCAAGAAAAAATAAACGCGGCCCATCCCGTTTCCCAGACGGCCATTGCTTCCTTCCAGTTTTCTGCGCCTTCCATTAGAAGCCAAAGCTGTAGTTGGGCCCAGTCTTTTTCACTTATAAGCGGTTGTTTGGAGGAAAAAAGCGTCCGAAAGATGACCGGCCAAGGTTGCGGAAGCGAAGGAGGAATCATGGACTCTATATCCTTCCCATAAAATTCTCTCGTCCAAGATTTCAAACGGTTTTTAACTGAATTCTCCGTTCGATTCCATATTTTCGGAACGTCATCGGCAATAAACTCCGGCGTTTTTAACCAACGCAGATCCGAAAAACAATAGTTTCGATCCTTATGAATACACCTCATAACGGCTTCGATCCAGTTTTTCTCTAATGTTTTTTGCCAATGCGTTGTACTTCCCGGCGGCAGGGAAAAGGCTCGCACTTTTTTCTTCCAAAGGAAAGACCGTGTCAGCATCCAAAATAGCATTCCCGGTTCCGGCAACTGTTCCGCCCAAAACCCCATTTCACGGTATAATTCTTCCGCAAATTCCAAACGGATTCCCCAAGCGCCCATCTGTACGCTGGGCACATATATTCCGTAAAAAGCTTCCAGCAGAGGCGTTAAACCGCATTGCTCCCATTCGTTTTCTTTTCCGCCCGGTAAAAATCCAACCACAAAATCACAAGGGTCTTGTAGAGAATCGAAAAAATTTTCTAAAAACCCCAAAGGAATCTGATCGTTTTCATCCAAGGGGAATTCGTCCGGTAAAATAACGAAATCGGCTTGCATGCTACAAGCTGTCTCCAAATAAATTTTGATCTCTTGACGCCGTCCATCCTCCTTTTGAGGTAAAATCAACACTTGATTCGGATGCTTCAGCGCGGGCGCCCCCGCCATAGAAAAACCGAACCCCTCGTTTACTTCTTCCAGAGCCAAAATAAAATGCCTCCGTCCACTTAGGCGCAATAAGGCTTGATCAAGCGCATATAAACGCTTGTCTACGAAAGGATCGTCTGACGAAATTTTTAATCCCCAAAAAATATCATATTTTTCATCGCCCCACAATGTATGAATATCCCGTAAAACGTCGGTTTTCGGGCTCATGTTCATTTACGCTAAACCTCCTTTGGATGTCCATGTATAAATAAAGTATGCACGAATAAACCGAATTATATGTGTTTTCCTTGCCAAGCGTTCGCTTCTATGGCAAAATACATAAAAAAACAGGAGGCGATTCAATATGCCGCGATTTTCGTTGGATGCAAAGCTACTTCGCCGTATCGAAGAATTGCAGCAGCGTTGCAGACAACGTCAACAAATCACTTATACGGATTTTTTAGATGTACATACAGCCGCTCAAATTCAACAATTGCCAGAATTCCATCAGACGAACCATATTTTTTCCGGCGGTTATGCTGATGCAGATCGGAAAATCCTATTTTTTCTTCCAGACTGGCAGGAAAAAGATACTTTTTATCCGGAACTTCTGCTGAAACTGCTGAAAATCACACCGGCTGCGTCGCAGGGTCTGACGCACCGCGATTATCTGGGAAGTTTGCTGGCATTAGGAGTAAAGCGAGAAAAAATAGGAGATATCCTCGTTTTAACGGATTGCGCGGAAGTGATTATTCTTCCCTCTCTGCTTCCCTACTTAACGAGTAATCTCGCGCATATCGGGCGCACTTCAGCGATTGCAGCCGAAATTCCTTTTGAAGAACTTGTTCTTCCACAACGCCATTTCTCCACTACAACCCGCACGGTTGCTCGTTTGCGCTGCGACAGCGTTTTAGCTGCTGCATTCTCTTTATCTCGTTCAGAGGCCGTTTCCGCTATTATGAAGGGGTTGGTAACCGTCAATCATCTGTCCGAAGACAAACCAGACCGCCTCTTACCTTCCGAATGCATGTTATCCATCCGTGGGAAAGGTCGCGTACAGATAAAAGCCGAAGCGGACCGTTCTCGTAAAGGCCGCATTTTTATCCATATTATTCGCGAAATGTAAAGCGTATTTATTCAAGTTATTTCAAACAAACCGATTGGTCTCCTCGGATTCATTCTTCATTTGCTTCTAAGGTTTATTTTTCCGTTTTGACCTCTTTTATAATGATAAATTTCCCCTTTTTGGCGTTCCAAGATACAGAGATCTTTCTTATTTATTTAAAAAAACCCAGCGCTTAGAGCTTTGCGCCGGGCGGGTTGTCTTTATAATAAATCTTCCATTTCATCCATCAATTGATTAAAATAATCTAATGATTTCTCCACCGGTTCCGGTGTTAATAAATCAACGCCGGCCGCCTGTAATGTCGGGATCGGATATTGGGAGCATCCAGAAGCAAGAAAACGGTGATACCGCTCCACTGCGGGAGCGCCTTCCGTCGTGATTTGTTGTTTCAGTAAAGTCGCAGCCGAGAATCCCGTAGCATATTTGTATACATAAAAAGCGGTATAAAAATGCGGTATACGAGCCCATTCCATCCGAATCTCGTCATCTAAAACCATATCTTCGCCATAATACAATCGGTTTAAATCCATATAAATCTGATTGAATAATTCAGGAGTCAAGCCTTCCCCTTGTTCAGCATGATCATGAATAATTTTTTCGAATTCGGCAAACATTGTCTGACGGTAAACGGTTCCCCGGAATTGCTCAAGATAGTGGTTGAGAACATACAATTTCTCTTCCCGGCTTTGACTATTCTTCAATAAGAAATCACTGAGAAGCGACTCATTCACGGTTGAAGCCACTTCAGCCAGGAAAATCGGGTATTGACTATAAATATAGGGCTGATGGCGATTGGAATAATGACTATGCATGGAGTGACCCAACTCATGAACCAGCGTAAACATATCATCCAAACGGTTTTCATAGTTCATCAGCACATAAGGTTGGGAATCGTAACACCCCCAAGAATACGCGCCGCTGGTCTTTCCTTCATTTTCGTATACATCAATCCAGCGGTCTTTTATGCCAGATTTCAGGACCCTAAGATACTCTTCTCCCAACGGTTCTAACGCCTTAAAAATCGTCGCTTGCGCTTGCTCATAGGGAATCCGCATGTTATCGTTTGGAACAAGCGGCGCATAAATATCGTACATATGGAGCGATTCCACCTGAAGAAGTTTTTTCCGCAACGCCAAATAGCGATACATATAAGGCAGTTTGGAATGAACCGATTGGATCAATTGTTCATAAACCGTAGTTTCAATGTGATCCCCATCCAGAGAAGCCGCCAGAGCCGACGGATACTTGCGCACTTTAGCATAAAAAAGATCCTTTTTGACACTGGAAGCTAACGTAGAGCCAATCGTATTCAATAGTTTTTCGTACGCACCATAAAAACGTTGAAAAGTATTCTTACGCACCTCGCGATCTTGGCTTTCCATCAGGCTGCCGTAGCGGCCTTTGGTAATCTCAATTTCCTCGCCTTGTTCATTGGTAACGCTGGGGAAACGAATATCCGCATTATTCAGCATCGTGAAAATTTGCTGCGGCGCATTTCCCAAATCCGCGCTCATAGCCAATAATTTTTCTTCATTTTGCGATAAAATATGTTCTTTTTGGCGTAAAATTTCTTCAAAATAATGGTGATAAATAGAAAGTTCGGGCGTTGCCTCAATATTCTCTCGCAACTTTTTCTCATCCATCGCTAAAATCTCGGGTACAATAAAAGCTCCCGCCCCGCCAGCTTCAATCGCTAAGCCCTGGATTCTTTCAAATAACGCCTGATTTTTCGCGTTGTGATTTTCCTCATCGCGGCGCATGCGAGCAAAAACGTATAGTTTTTCCGTTTTACGGTCAATTTGTTCCGATAATTGCAAAACCGTATATAAATCTTGCCCGCTCAAAGCTAAAGTTCCCGACTTCTGCTGCAACTCTTGTATCAAACTCTTTAACTGCTGAAAATCTTCCTCCCATTTTTGAAGATCCGGATACATTTTTTCTAAATCCCATTGAAATTGCGGATCCATTTCTTTTCTTTTTTTGATCGTCTGCATAAAAGCTCCTCCATCATCTATGAAATAAACGTGTTCTTATTATAGCATATCCCATTTTGTACGTACGCAAAACGTTTATCCGGTGTTTTTTTCAATCCGCAGGCTATCGTAGAACTTTTTCTTTTTCACTGAAAACCTTGTGTTTTTCCTCTTTTTTTGTTATGATAATCGACAAACTTTTTAGGGAGGATGCTCGGATGAAAAATGCGGTTTCCGCGCCTATGGCACACGCCTGCGCTCTTTTCACCGTCACGGTTTGGGGCGCAACTTTTATTGCCAGCAAATATATGCTATCCGCCTACACACCGGTTCAAATTATGTTGCTTCGTTTCATTTTAGCCTATTTTGTCTTGTGGGCGCTTTATCCTCATACGCAAAAGGTCCCTTTAAAGGAAGAAGGGTACTTTTTGTGCATGGGTTTTTTTGGAAATTCTCTCTATTTTTTCTTAGAAAATACTGCTTTAACCGATACGTTAACGTCCAATGTGAGCATCATTTTATCCGCTGCGCCTCTATTCACTGCTATTTTAGCGCATTTTTTCACCCAAGATGAAAAAATCCGCCGGCAAACCGTTTATGGTTCTCTAATGGCCTTCTTGGGAGTTGCTTTGGTTATCTTTAACGGCGCCGTCATTTTAAAACTTCATGTCCGTGGGGATCTTTTAGCAATCTCCGCCGCTTTGAGCTGGGCCATTTATTCCATCCTTCTGCGAAAAAAAACCTTCCAATACAATGGATTTTTCCTAGCCCGCCGTGTAGCATTCTGGGGAATCCTCACAGCGCTCCCCATCCTTTTCTGGGAAGGGCAAAAATTTTCTCTTGTCCCGCTGAAGGAACCTCGCATGTTATTTAGTTGGCTATTTTTAGGGCTACTGGGAAGCGCTTTTTGTTATGTTCTATGGAATCGGGCGGTTTTTCGTTTAGGAGCCGTCACAACCAACAACTATATTTTTCTTTCGCCTTTCATCACCATGCTTTGTGCAGCCGTATTTTTAAATGAACCGATTCATGGAATGGGCGTAATCGGCGCGCTTTTGATTATTGGCGGCATTTTATTCGCCAATCGTCCATCCAAAACCGTATAAAAAAATCCCCTATAGGTTTTTATCAAAATTGGCTCAAAAAAATAGCGGTTTTACCCGCCATTTTTTCAATCATTAACTGCTTTATTCCCGTTCTTTCCCGCCCATAAAGAATATGCCTAACATTTTAGGCCCGGTATGATTCCCAATAACCGGTCCGACTAAATTGACAATAAAATGCGTCACACCCATTTTTTCTCGAATTTGTTCCATGACATATTGTGCGTCTTCTTCGCAGTCTCCATGACAGATGAAAACCACTTGCTGTTCAGCAGGCTGGGCAATATGCTCTTGCGCGTACTGAACGCCACCCCTTAAAGCCGCTTTACGCCCCCGAAACTTGTTTATGCCCACTGCTTTTCCTTCGCGATTAATCGTAATCACGGGTTTCACATTCAAAACGCTGCCTAAAGCGGCGGACGTTCCTGAAAGCCGCCCGCCCCGTTTCAGATGAAATAAATCGTCAATGAGGATCCAATGGTAAGCCTTTGCCTTGTTGGCTTCAACAAAATCACGCACTTCTTCCAGACTCTTTCCTTGGCGCTTTTGTTGGACCGCTAAATAAAGAAGAAGCCCTTGGGCTAAGGTTGCACATTTGGTATCGACCGTTTCGATTTGCGCTTGCGGATACTTCATCCGCATACTTTCGGCGGCCAATCTTCCGGAATTGTATGTAGCGCTCAGTTCTGAAGAAAATCCGATATATAAAATATCTTTTTCTTGTTGCAAAAAGGGTTCCATTTGTTCCTCAAACTGGCCAATACTGCACCCAGCACTGGTTGCTAATTTCCCGGCTTTCAAGGCGTCCAGAAACGCTTTAAATGAAATTTCTCGGCCATCTAAATAATTATAGTAGGTTTTCCCATCCATCTGAACGGAAAGCGGCACAACCGTTAATTCCCATTCATTGGCCAACTCCGCCGGCAGATCGCAAGACGAATCCGTTATAATCACATAGTCACGCATTCTTTTCTCCTTTCTTTTCTCTCTCAACAATAATAATAAATAAAGAAATAATGCAAAGCGCTGCCTGCAATAACAAACAGATGCCAAACAAAATGCATATACTTACGCATTTTCATTTTATAGAATATAATTCCAGCCGTATAGGCCAATCCTCCGCCAATTAAAAGGAAAAAACCTTGCAAAGGAACGGCTAAAAGCACCGGACGCAGCGCCCAAATTGCACTCCATCCCATGACGATATAAAGAATTAAGGATAACTTTTGCCAGCGGGATAAATTAATCACATTTAGCGTAACACCCAATATCGCACAGACGACATTTACAATCACTAATATCCATCCCGTGACCCCGCCAACCACCAATAAAGCAACCGGAATATAAGATCCCACAATTAAAAGAAAAATAGAGCAGTGATCAAAGATCTGCATAACATATTTCCCACGCGGGGCTGTTAATGCATGATATAAGCAGGAAAATACATACAATAGGATCATACTCGAGCCATACAAAGAGACACAAGTAACCTGCATAGCCGTCCCTTGTGCAATGGCTTGTACGATCAAGCAGACGGTTCCAGCGACTGCAGCTAAAGCCGCCAAGCCATGAGAAATCGCATTGGCAATCTCTTCTCCTTTTTGTTGAGGTCGAACACAGACAACTCCCGCCGATTGATTGCGATTCATTTTCCGTCTCCTTTTTCGATATATTTAATATATAAAACAAGTATATCTTTTGTTTGTTATCATGTCAATAGTAGTAAAAATGATATTATATAATAATTTTCAGCATTTATTGCTATTACCCGATTCATGTGTTATAATGGGTGCAATATTTTTACCTATAAAAGAGGTTCTTTGAATGACTTTGTATGATCAAACGTTCGTTGCGGCTAAGCTGCGTAAATGGGAAAACTATATGCAGGAATTTTCCCTTCCCACATGGGAACAACTTCCGCCGATTGAATTATACATGGATCAAGTTTTAGCCTTGTTAACCCAATATTTGGATTTCTTGCCGAAAGAAGATCATGAAGATAAAATTGTTTCAGCCAGCGCCATTAATAATTATGTCCGTTTAAAGGTCATGCCGGCGCCTTATAAGAAAAAATACGCGCGTATTCATATTGCGTATTTAATTATGATTTGTACACTTAAGCAAACCTTAAACATTTCGTATGTACAAAAACTGTTGCCCATTGACTTATCCGAAGAGGAAGTCAAAAACATCTATAATGATTATGTAGAAAAACATCGAACGACGGCTCTTTTCTTTACTAGACAAGCCCATTCTGTCGCTTCCGGGTTTCTAAAAAATCCCGATTCGCAAGAAAACGCCGTAGAAAATCTGGTAACTTCGGCCGCTATCGTGGCGGGTTTTGCGAAACTACTCGTAGAAAAAATCGTAAAACTTCAACATGTGACGCTTGCAGAATCCACCGATCCGGATCTTGAAAAGTTTTTCGTATAAGCGTACTTCTTTGACTTCGTCAAAAAAAGGCTTTAGGTTTTACCTAAAGCCTTTTTTATTTAGTGATTTACGGGTGTTTCCGTTTTCTCGATCTTTTTGATATTCTTCCACAAAAATTCGCCCACATCCATTACTTTCACCGTTTCATTGACGCCTGCTTCTTTTAACCCATCATCAATCATCGTCATACAGAATGGGCAGTTGGTAGCAATACATTCCGGTTGCGGTTCCAGCAACTGTTCTGTGCGGACTTGATTAATCCGTTTATTGCCTTCAGCAACGTCTTCTTCCAACCACATTCTTCCTCCACCTGCGCCGCAACAGAACGTATTGGCTCGTGATTTTTCGATCTCAATAATTTGCGCGCCTGCCGCCGTAAGAACTTTACGCGGCGCTTCATAAATATTATTATGCCGTCCCAAGAAACAAGAATCATGATACGATATACGCAATTTATGTTCGGACACAATTTCAAGTTTTCCTTCTTCAACGAGCTGTGCTAACAGCTGCGTATAGTGGATCACTTCATAGTTCCCACCCAATTGCGGATATTCATTTTTCAGAGTGTTCAACCCATGCGGGCACATCACAACAATCTTCTTTACACCGTAATTGGCAAAACTTTCGATATTCATCTGAGCCAACGTTTGGAAGAGATATTCATTTCCTAACCGTCGTGCAGAATCTCCGCAACAATACTCTTCCGTCCCCAAGTAAGCAATCTTAACGCCCGCCTGATCCATCAACCGCAAGAACGTTTCCGCAACTTTCTTATAGCGATCATCATAGGCCGTCGCACATCCGCCAAAGAACAGATAGTCAAATTCCCCTTCGCCATCTTCCGGAAGCAAGTGAACCAGATCGCGAACCTTTCGTTCCTGAAGCCAATCCGCACGTTTGGAAGAACCAACGCCCCACGGATTGTAATTTCTTTCCATGTTCGTAAATACATTCTGCGCTTCCAGCGGCATGTCCCCTTGCCACATGACCAAATTCCGGCGAATTTCGGTAATTTTATCAATGTGCTCAATGAACATCGGACAAACGTTTACGCATGCGCGGCAATTCGTACAAGCCCAGGATACTTCCGGGGGAACTACTTCATACACCAATGCGGTTTCCATAGGATTCGGATCCGGCTGTAACTTTTGCAAGAGTCTTTCTAACGCCGCCGTTCCATCTACCTCATCGCCTTTAAAGTGGGTTTGTTCCATTTCCGCACCCTTTTTCGCCAAAAGATAAGGCGCTTTATCCTCTAAGTGATGCCGCAGGCTCTGAATGAGCGTGATTTTGGGATTTAACGCTTTCCCCGTATTAAAAGCCGGGCAAACTTCCTGGCAACGTCCACAACGAATACACGCTTCTAAGTCCAAAAGGTCTTTCCAAGCAAAATCTTCAATATTCTCGGTACCAAAAGATTCCGCTTCCTCAATATTGTCTACCATACGTAGGCTGCTCGGTTCCAAATTTTTTAACGGATATTGCATAAAAGACGCAACGATATGCCACAGTTTAGTAAATGGTAGCAGCCCAATAAATAGAAACGCCAGTCCCATGTGGAACCACCAGAGAAAACGGTGCAACCCTTCCAGGGTCGTTATGGATAAACCATTTAACAAAAGTGCAATGGGATAGCCAATGGGCGAAGCGTATTTTTCATAAGCCAAGGCTTCTAGGCTTCCGCTTGCTGCCATTTCGTTAATCATCTGGATGGCAATTCGTTGACCTTCCAGAATAAATCCCGTTATTAAAATCGTAAATATCAGTAAAATTATTAATCCGTCGGCCGGCCGGGTATCATCCAAACGCCGCGGTCGGATAATGTAGCGGTTGATCCCTAAAACCGCGACGCCTATCGTAGCAAATAACCCCAGAATATCCGCCAACATGGAAATAATAATATACCAATTTCCATCAAAGGGCGGAAAACCAAGCTTATCATTAATCGCTATCCAAGCCGTAACCACGACCAAATACAGGAATCCCCAGAACAAAAGGGAATGCATGAAACCAACGAGCGGCTTACGGAAAAGCTGCTTTTGTAAGAATACATTGGAAAGCAACAACTTGAACCGTTTCCACGGTTGATCGTAACGTTTTCCCATTTTTCCTTTAGCCAATCCGGTAATTTTCAGGTGTCGGACAATCCCATAAACCAGAAAACCAATCGGAATAAACATCAGAACACAAATTAGCCATTCATAATAAATGTTTCCGCCTACGATACGGCCAGGGACTTCCATGGCTCCTTCAAGTTCATGAAAACCAAAAATCATATTGCAAACTCCTTTTTCTCCTCGCATTTTCAGCTTACATGAAGCCAAACATTCGAATCACCTGTTGGGTCAAATCGGCTATCGGCCCGGGATAAACCCCTAAAAACAATGTGCCAAGCAGACAAATCACCATTCCGACATAAGCTGAACCGGAGGTTTTAACTTTTTCTTCGTAAACTGGTTCATCTGCATACATGACCCGCGCGACATTTAAATAGTAGAAAGCCGCGACCATACTCATAATGAGGGCTAGAATGGCTAACCAGAGATGCCCGGCTTCGACTGCGCCTGTAAAGATATACAATTTCCCAACAAACCCAGCTAACGGCGGAATTCCGGCCAGCGAAAGAAGCGATACCGTCATCACTGCCGCAAGGAAAGGGGATCGCCTGCCCAACCCCGCTAAAGCGTCAAACTCACTGCTTCCGGTTTTCACCTCTACCGCTTCAACGACCGCCAACGCTCCTAAGTTGGAGAAAACATACAACAATGCGTAAAATAATAGTCCCTGCATGCCATACCCGTTTAAAGACAAGAGTCCTACCACGATATATCCTGCTTGGGCAATACTAGAATAAGCCAACATCCTCTTGATATTTTTCTGTGGAATCGCTACTAAATTGCCAAAGACAATCGTAATCGCGGCCAGAATTAACAGTATCGTTTGCCATTGAGAAGCTTCAAAAACGCTCCTGGGAAAAGCTTCCACAAAAACGCGCGTCATGGCTGCAAAGGCCGCCGCCTTGGATCCCACGGACAAAAACATGGTTACCGGCGTAGGCGCTCCATGATAGACGTCCGGCGTCCACATATGAAACGGAACCAGCGAAACTTTAAAAGCTAACCCAACCGCCATCAGCGCAATTCCGGCTATGGTTGCAGGCTGTAGCGTCAGGCGTTCTGCAATTTGATTAATAATCGTTGTTCCGGTCATCGCAAAGATAAAACTCATCCCCAACAGTAGGAAAGCCGAACCCAACGCGCCCAAAATCAAATATTTGAGACCCGCTTCAATGGAAATTTCGTCGTTCAAACAATAAGCCGTAATGATATAGAAGCTAATCGTCATCAGTTCTAAACCAATATACAGGGTAATCATTTCTCCAGCGGAAGCCAGAATCATCATTCCCAGCCCGGAAAAACATAAAAATGTATAAAATTCGGCGCTGCGTTCCGGGAAATTTTTCTGCACAAACGGCATCGAAGAAAGCACTAAAATGATCAAGGTCACGACGGTTATCATTTTAAAGAAGTAGGAAAATTGATCCGATTGATACATGCCGTGAAATAAACTCACAGGGGAATTAAAATGAACCGCAATCATGCCGCCAATGATGATCAGCCCCATGAGCATTCCTGCTCCAACCACGTTTTTCCCTTTTTCGGGGAGGGATAATCCTGCTACCAGCATGATAATTCCCAGAAAAGCCATAGCAAGTTCGATAGAAAGTCCACTAAAATCCATATCCGATCCCTCCTCGCCTACAGCATCCCAATCGTTGTTAATAACTCAACGATGGATCCGTTAATCATTTCCAGAATAGGTCCAGGGTAAATTCCACCTAAGAAGATCGCTCCGCCCAGAACGATCAACGGAACCATTTCCGGCACGTCCAAATCTTTTAAATGTTGCCATTTTTCCATCGGCGGTCCATAAAGAATATCGGTTACCGCCCGCAGATTATACACGGACGCAAAAACAATTCCGCAACAAGTCAATACGCCGACGAAATGGAAGGTTTGATACGTTCCGATAAAGGTAGAAAATTCCGCCACAAAGTTAATCATTCCTGGGAGCCCCAAGGAAGCCAATCCCGCAATCATAAAACCTACGGAAAGGCGCGGCATATGGTGCGCCAAGCCGGTAAAATCCGTAATCATGCGCGTATGGGCTTTGCTATAGAGCATTCCTACCATCGAGAAAAAGAGCCCGGCCATTAATCCATGGGCAAACATCATCATCACCGCGGCATTCAAGCTAATGACGTTAAACGCCGCAATCCCAATAACAACATATCCCATATGACTGACGGAAGCAAATCCCACGACATATTTCAGGTCTTTCATATCAATACAAATGTACGCCGCATAAATCACGCCAATCACGCCTAAAACGGCAATGATCGGGAAAACCTGCTTCGCCGTTTCAGGAAACAGATATAACGCAATGCGAATCATTCCATACGCTCCGATGGATTTTAACACCCCGGCATGCAACATACTGACAGCTGTTGGCGCTGCAACGTGTCCATCGGGCGACCATGCATGGAAAGGAAACATGGAAATTAACGTACAGAAACACAATGCCATCATACAAAAGGCAAATAAGGCAAATCCAGCCGGAAAATCAACTTGCGCCAGTTGATCAATCTCCATCGTAGGAACGCCCGTTATTTGATAAGCTTTTACGAACACCGAAATAATGCCAATCAATAAAACCGCGCTACCGATTAACAAATAAATGGTCAATTTCATTCCGGCGTATTCTTTCGTAAACTGTTTGGTGCTTCCCCACATAATAATCATGAGGAAAATCGGGATAACCACGACTTCGAAGAACAGGAAAAAGACAACTAAATCGCGTGTAACAAAGGTCCCGATCAAACCGGTCATTAGGGTTTGCAAAAGGAAGAAAAATTCTTTGGACCGATCTTCGGTATACCAGGAAGTATAGACGGCTGCAAACCCTAAGACGGAGGTTAGAAGCACCATCGGAATGCTGATCCCGTCCACGCCTAAGTAATAGCTGACTCCCAAATTCGGCAGCCAGTCGAATCGTTCCACAAACTGCATTCCGCCTTGCGCAACATCATAACCAAACGTGATCATCAAGGAAAGAACGACGGAAATCCCCGTAAAGAACGCCGCCGAATAACGAATTAAGCGCTTGTTTTCCCGCGGAATCATGGTTAAAACCAACGCCCCCAGCAGAGGTTCAAACATCGTGATGGACAAAATAGGTAAATCGTTCAACATGTTCTCCCTCCCCTACTGGAATACCGCGTAGCATGCGGCAAAGATTGACAAAACAACGATCAGAAGCGCACCCGCGTACATACACAAAGCATAGGTTTGTACTTGCCCATCTTCCGTATAGCTCAATAATTTCCCCAGTTTTCCTGTGGAATTGGCCAGCCAGTTGATAAAACCATTGACAATCTTCGTATCGAACCAGAACATGAAGGCCGCTACGGCGTCAACGCATTTCGCAATGAGAAAGGCATAGAATTCATCAATATAATATTTATTGGTTAGGACACGATGCGCAGTCGAAAACTTTTCTTTTAGCGCTTCGGCCGAGATCCGCTGTTTCTGATAAATCAGGTAGGCTAAATAAATTCCGGCTAACGCAAGAGCTGCCGAAATAATCATAATCATCGGACTTGCCGCATGATGTTCGGCTCCTGGATACGTAATAAACGCACTTAACCAATAATTTCCGACGGGCGAATTAACCAATCCGATTCCTACCGAGAGAATCGCTAAAAGAATGAGCGGTACAGTCATAACCGCCGGCGATTCATGCGCAGCCTCTCCTCCATGGTTTGATCCAAAGAAAGCGACAAAGATGAGTCGGAACATATAGAAAGCCGTCATAAATGCCACAAGCGAGGCGATTCCATACAAGAAATAATGCCCGCTCGAAAATGCGCCCAAAAGAATTTCATCCTTGCTCCAAAATCCAGACAATGGAGGAATCCCAGCCAACGCCAGCGCGCCGATCACAAACGTCCACGTCGTAATCGGCATTTTTTTGCTTAGATTACCCATTTTCCAAATGTCCTGCTCGTCGTGCATGGCATGAATAACGCTTCCGGCGCCTAAGAACAACATACTTTTAAAGAACGCATGCGTCATCAAATGGAAGATTCCCGCCGTCATTGCGCTAACGCCCATAGCCATGACCATGTACCCCAATTGGCTCAAAGTCGAATAGGCTAAAATTCGTTTGATATCATTTTGAACCAACGCGATCGACGCCGCAAACAGAGCGGTAAATCCGCCAACAATACCAATAACCGTCATGGCTTGCGGAGAAGCGCTGAAAATCATAAAACAACGTGCCAACAAATAAACCCCGGCGGCGACCATGGTTGCCGCGTGGATCAGCGCGCTAACGGGGGTAGGTCCTTCCATCGCATCCGGCAACCAAACATGTAAAGGAAATTGAGCGGATTTTCCGATCGGCCCGATAAAAAGCAAGATGCTGATCAAAGTAATCAAGCCTAACCCCACATAGGCCATACCTGCTGTGACAGCCTCAAAATTCAACGTTCCAAACGTCGCTTGAATCAGGACAATTCCCAATAAAAATCCTAAATCGCCAACCCGGTTGGTAATAAAAGCTTTTTTCGCAGCATTTTTGGCTGAAATTCTTCCAAACCAAAAACCGATCAATAAAAACGAACAAATTCCCACCAATTCCCAAAAGATGAAAAGCTGTCCGAAATTATCCGCTAGAACCAGTCCTAACATTGATCCGGAAAATAAGCTTTGATACGCATAGTAACGAGAGAATCCTGGATCGCCATGCATATATCCTAAAGAATAAATTTGAACTAATAACGCGATAAAAGTAACCACCACCAGCATTAAAGCGGCTAACGGATCAATGAGAAGTCCGACTTCCACTTCAAAACCCTGCATCTGGATCCAAGGAAAACTAATGTTATAGCAAGCATCCGGACCATTTTGGAAGGTTGTTATCGCAACGCCCAAAGAAAGAACAAAGTTTGCGGCAATACCCAGAATTGAAACAGTTGCCGCTGTTCGCGGGAAACGCATCAGGCAAATTCCGATGAACGCGAACAAGATAAATGGCATCACTGGGATCAGCCAAGCGAGCTGCATAAAATCATACATAAGCGTTCACCTCATCCTTTTAAAATATTAAAGTCATCGATATGAATCGATCGTTTCTTCTTATAAATCGCAATGATTAAGGATAACCCAACTGCAACTTCCGCTGCCGCGACCACAATGACCAACAAGGCAAACACCTGCGCTACCGCGCTGTCCGTAAGAACATATCTGGAAATTGCAATAAAATTAATATTTACCGCATTTAAAAGAAGCTCTAAGCACATTAAAACCGCAATCACATTCCGCTTAATAACAATTCCCAATAGTCCAATTCCAAAAAGAATGGACGACACCAACAAATACTGACTTAATCCGATCGTCATTCGTCTTTGACCCCCTTTGCCAATATAATTGCTCCAATGACTGCAACCAACAGCAGAATTGCCGCTGCTTCAAATGCAATGACATATTCGCCTAAAAACAGATCGGCAATCTGAGTAACCTCTGTCTTTTCTGCGAGTCCAGAGCCAAATTGGGGCCAAACCGTTTTTGTAATTGTTAAAAACATCGCTGCAACAAAGAGTATAACGCCGTAGGCTGCCCACCAATTGCGTTTTCCCTTGGGAATAAACGGGCTGGTTCGCTTCGGTTCTCGGTCCATCACCAACATCACGGCAAAGATAACCAATACCGAAATCGCGCCTGCATAAACAAAAATTTGTACAATCCCAACAAAGCCGGCTCCCGTTTGTAAATAAAGTCCAGCGACGCCTAAGAAAGTCAAAATTAAGCAATACGCGTTATGGATAATATTCGGCAGCAACACCACGCCAACCGCACCTAAAATAATCACAGCCGCCAAAGCTGTAAATACCAGCGCATAAAGCATATCCGCGGTAAAAAGGTTCTGAATGAGTTCTCCCATTATTCATTTCCTCCTTCCTGCGCTGCTTTTTGCCGTGTTTTGATTTCTTTATTGACGAATGCAATGGCGACCTTTTTGGCTTTTTCCATATCTTCCACCATAAACGCCGCAATTTTTTCCGCCTTACTCGCATCTTTTTGAATAAGTTCCGCCATAATATCTCGCTGTTCTTCCGTCTCCAATACTTTAACCAACGCTTTTTGTGGATTCTTTAGCAGCGCGCTGCATAATGCCGCCACTTTCTTCTTTTGTTTCTCCGCTTCGGCCGCCGCAGCTTCTGGATCCAAGTCCTTCGGCGCATCCATTTCGGGCGGTCGATGATAAACCAATTTAATGTCTTCCCGATTGTATTTCGCCAATTCAAAATTGTGGTTAAAATATAAGCAATGAACTGGACAAACTTCGGTACATAATCCGCAAAAGAGGCAACTTTCAACATTGATCGTATATGTCATTAATTTCTTTTTCTTCGTGGTTTCATCCTTCACCGCTTCGACGCTTAAAACATGATTCGGGCAGGTCCGTACACAGGTTTCACAGGCAATGCACTTCTCAAATTCAATTTGTAAACATCCACGGAACCGATCTTCCAGATGGGGTTGAACTTCTGGATACTGAACAACTAAATTTTTCCCAAACCAATGTTTCAGGGTGATTCCCATTCCTTTTAGAATTCCTTTCCCATACATAATGCGATCACCCTCCTATCGAAAAAGCATGAGTCCTACGCCCGTCAATAAAACATTGCCAAGGCTAACCGGAACCAAGAATTTCCAACTAAATTCCATTAATTTATCCATCCGGATGCGCGGAAGAGTCCATTTGATCCAGAAAAATACCAAGATAAAGAAATACGCTTTGATGAACATCCAGGCCCATGAAGGAAGGAAGGCTGGTCCGTGCCAGCCGCCAAAAAAGACCGCAGAGCACATCAGACAAACGGCTACCAGATTCGTATACTCCGCCAAAAAGAAGAGCGCCCAGCGCATTCCGGTATACTCGGTATACGGACCGGCCGTTAGTTCCTGCTCGGCTTCCGGCATATCAAAGGGACCACGATTTAATTCGGCCGTTGCCGCAATAAAATAAGTAACAAATGCAATCGGCTGCAAGAAAACAAACCAAATATTTTCCTGCGCCGCTACGATTTCTGAAAATTGCAGGGACCCTGTGATCATGACGACGCCCAACAAGGAAAACGCCAACGGCACCTCATAACTGATCATCTGGGCAACCGCACGCATCGCACCCATAAGCGACCATTTGTTGTCGGATCCCCATCCTCCCATAAATAAAGCCAAAGTTCCCAAGGAAGCTACGGAAATAAAGAACAACATGGAAAGGTCGAAATCAACGATCATCATATCCTTACCCATCGGAACAACGGCATAAAGCATGACTGCAACAATAATAAACATTGCCGGCGCAATAACAAAGAGCACTTTATCCGCCGTTCGCGGGATAATATCCTCTTTCCCCATTAATTTCAATGTATCCGCTATGGTCTGGAAGCATCCTCCAGGGCCTAAGCGGTTGGGGCCTAAGCGTTGTTGGATATATCCGCTGATTTTTCTTTCCAGCCAAATTAAGATAATCACGTCTACGATGACCACTAAGATGATCAACAGCCATTTGAGGAAAAGCAAAATGACTGCAGCCAGCCAATCCGGCAGCGTAAGCCAGATGAGAAAATCATAAATCATCGCCCCCAGCCCCGTAAACAAATTCTCTATTACATTCATATTCACACCCCTAAATCGGTCATTTCTGAACGGCTATTAACGATCACATTCTCCCAAAACGGGATCCAATGTTGCAATATTGCAAATTAAATCCTGAAAGCGTTCTCCTTTGCTGATGATCGGTAGGACCATCAAATTAATAAAGGAAGGCGCCCGAACATGCAGCCGTTTTGGTTTTTCCGTGCCGTCGCTCAAGATATAAAAACCCAATTCTCCCTTAGCGCCTTCGATCCGATAGTAAACTTCGGCGCCTTTTTCGGGTTTTAAAATGCGTGGGATTTTGGTACGAAATTCTCCTTCCGGCAGCCCTTCCAACGCTTGCCGAACAATACGGGCGCTTTGCTCCATTTCTTCGATCCGCATCAGATAGCGGTTCCAGCAATCGCAATAATCCGCTGTAGGAATTTCAAAATCAAAGCGGTCATAAATCCCATACGGCTCTTCTTTTCGGATATCATAGGGTACGCCCGCTGCGCGCAGGTTGGGTCCGCTTAAGGACCAAGCAATCGCTTCCTCTTTGGAAATCACACCGACGTCTTTTAATCGGCCTTGTAAAATTTCATTGCCCGAAATCAACCCGTTAAATTCTTTGAGCATGTTGGGAACCCCATCCAAAAAAGCCTTGACCGCCGGGAAAAACTCAGGAGGCAGATCATCGGATACGCCGCCAATGCGCATATAGGAAGACAGCATCCGCTGTCCGCCGGTCATTTCAATAAGGTTTAAAATTTTTTCTCTTTCACGCATACAGTAGGCCAATCCCGTGGTCGCTCCCACATCTTGACAAAGACTCCCTACGAATAATAAATGTGAAGCGATCCGGTTTAATTCTCCCATAATCACCCGAATATATTCCGCGCGTTCGGGAACCTCAATCTGCATGAGCTTTTCAACCGCCTGACAATACGCCATCGTTGGCAGATTCGAAGACAGATAATCTAAACGCGAAGCATAGGGTATAAATTGTATATACGTCCGACTTTCCGCAATTTTTTCAACGCTCCGATGATCATACCCCAAATGAACAATCACATCGTCAATAAATTCGCCGTCCATAATCGTTTCCAAATGCATGCCCCCATGCGTGCTGGGATGCTGCGGTCCCATATTCAGGACATATTTCTCGGATGTTATCATGGTTTGACATTGACCCCCTTAAAATCTTTTCTGAGCGGATGCCCTTCAAAATTATCCGGGAGCAACACTCTTACCAGATTCGGATGATCGGTAAAAGTGATTCCCATTAAATCGTATTCTTCGCGTTCTTGCCAATTGGCTCCAGGGTAAACCGCCGTAATCGAAGGTACTTCCGGTCGATTATGCGCCGTCCGCACTTTGACTTGGATTCTTTTCTCTCTTTCTTTTAAAGAATGTAAAAAATAAACGATTTCAAAGGCGTCTTCTTCGGGATAATCAATGGAACATAAATTCGCCAGGTAATCAAAATTTTGTTCGTCTTTTAAATACTGCATGATCGCAACAAGATCCGCAGCAGCAATTTTTACGGTTGGATAATTGGATACTTCAACTGCTTCTACTTTTTCTGGGAAAGCTTCTTGCAGCGTTTGGATTAATGGATTCATGACTTACAAACGCTCCTCTTCTTTTTCTCTGCGTTTTCTAACTTCTTTGTCTTCTTTTTTGGCCAATTTTTTGGCTTTTTTCCACTCGTCATACCGGCTGTAGTCGGTCTGTTCGACCTTCTTTTTTAATTCCAGCAAACCGTAAAAAAAGGCTTCTGGCCGCGGCGGACACCCTGGAATATAGACGTCGACCGGCAGAATGGAATCCGCTCCGGGATAAATGCTATACCCGTCTTTAAAAGGTCCTCCACTGCATGCGCAATTCCCCAACGCCACGACCCATTTTGGTTCCGGCATTTGTGCCCATAACCGTTCTAAAACGGGTCTGAGCTTAATCGTTACCGGTCCAGCCACCACCAATAAGTCCGCCTGGCGTGGACAAGAACGGAAAACTTCATATCCAAATCGGGCAATATCAAAACGTGCCAACCCGGAAGCCATCATTTCAATGGGGCAACAGTTGCTGCCATAGTTTAAGGGCCAAAACGAACGGGCTCTTCCCCAATTAAACAGCTTCTGCAAATTCGTAAAAAAGATATTCGCTTCAGCTAGAATTTTTCGGTCTTTCTCATTGGAATCGTTTCCATCCATTTTCTCTAGTACCACTTTAAGGCTCCCTCCTTCCAGGCATACCATAAACCAAGCGCCAAGATTCCGATAAAGACAAGCATTTCACCAAAAGCAAACCATCCCAAAACCTGGAACCGCACAGCCCAAGGATATAAAAAAATGGTTTCTACATCAAAAAGAAGAAAAATAAGCGCATAGAGAAAATAGTTCACACGAAACCGCACCCAAGCTCTTCCTTTCGGATCAACGCCGCATTCGTAAGTTAATTGTTTGTCATCATTTGGCTTTTTTTTGTATTTGGGTCGAAATACCCACGCCGTTACCACCGCTCCAATTGGAAAAATGATGGTCAACACCAAAAAAATGCCGATCGCTCCATAGTGATTTAACATTTTCCTGCATTCCTTTCCTTCTCTTTTTTTCGCATGGTTTCTAAAAATCTCTCTCAATATAAAACTACGGGTATTTTAGATTATACACCTAATTTGAGATAATTTCATGTATAATATGAATGAATTTTCATAATTTTAGGGGGTTTTTCATGTATACTTATATTTTTTGCCCAGTATGTGGAAATCACTTGCAAAAAAGACCCGACGATATCCGTCATCGCAATTACTGTCCGCATTGCGGATTTGTTCATTACGTGAATCCTCTTCCAGCCGTCCTGGCAATTGTTGAAAAAGATCGTCATTTCCTCCTGATTAAACGAGGCAAACCGCCTGCTCAAGGAAAATGGACGTTTCCCAGCGGCTTTATTGAAGCAAACGAATCCGCCGAAGCCGCCTGTTTAAGAGAACTCCAAGAAGAAACCGGTATTATTGGAGAAAGCATCGAACTTTTAGGTGTTTACTACGAAAAATCAGATCTTTATGGCGATGTATTAAATATCGCTTACGTCGTCCATCCCGCCCCCGGATGTATTTTAAAAGCCGGGGACGACGCCTTAGAAGCATGTTTTGTTCCGTTGCAGGAATTGGGAGAAATTGCGTTTGCTTCTTTCCGACAAGCGCTACAAGACTATAGAAAACGTTTCTTATAAAGTGTACAATAAACGAAAAAGACAATTATTTTTTAAGGGAGTGAAGATTTTGAAAGATTTTTGTTATGATGAATGGACGTCCCGCGTTTTGGAGCAGTTACAAAAAGGAGCCTTTTTGACCGTTCAAGCGGATGGAAAAATGAATACGATGACGATTGGCTGGGCAACGCTCGGTTACCTCTGGAAACTCCCCGTTATGACGGTCTACGTCAGGCGTTCGCGCTATACGTTTGATCTGTTAAAAAATGCGCGGGATTTCACCGTGAGCGTTCCTTTGGATGGGCAACTCAAAAAAGAACTGGGTTATGTTGGAAAATTTTCCGGACGGGACATGGATAAATTCGACCAAACCGGTTTAAAGGCGCTTCCTTCTGAAAGGGTAGAAAGTCCAGCCATTGCAGGTTGCAATATTGTGTACGAATGCAAAATTCTCGCGCGTCAAACGCTGGAACAAAAGCATTTTAACGACTTATCCTTATATGAACATATTTATTCAGATCATGATTTGCACACGGTCTTTTATGGCGAAATTGTTCATTATCGAAAATTTTAGCGAACTTTTTCTATTAGAAAATTTGAAGCAATATTTGTTAACGCAGTTCATTATACGTTGTTAACAAAATTGTTTTTAGTATCAACGGGGAAGAGAAAAGAAAAAGAGAAAAGAAAAAGAGAAAAGAAAAGAGAAAAGAAAAGAGAATGAAAAAAGTGAAAATTACGGTCTTAAAAACGACCCTTGATCAAGAACTCGCGCAAGAATACGGCATACCCGGTTTAAAGGCCTGCCCCATGTTGGAAGCGGGACAGGTTTTTTGGGCGGATTATGCCAAACCGGAAGGTTTTTGCGATGAAGCTTGGAAAGCCATTTACCAATATGTTTTTGCGCTTGCACATGGAGCCGGTAAAGAGCTATTCTATTTCGGAGATTGGATCCGGAAGCCTGGCATAGCGATTTGTAGCTGCAACGATGGTCTTCGGCCGGTTATTTTTAAATTAGAAGCAACCGACCAAATTGCCTCTATCCAGTATGAACCGGTTCGTTAATTCAAAGAATCCCGTCCTGTTTGCATAAACCTAAAAAGTCCGCCAAAAGGCATGAAAACCTTTTTGACGGACTTCTTTTATTCATTTATTGATTGGCCGAATCACTGCCAGCCGGCGCAAGGGGTTCTTCTAGATCCCCCAAAGGGCTTTCATCGTCTTCGATCCAAAAATCTTCCGGAACAGTTCCTTCTAAATCTGTTGAAGCTCCACTATTGTTCGTGTCCACGGTCTCTTCCTCCGTAGAAAGCTCATTTGTTCTCGTTTCCTCAATCAATTCGCCGCCGTTTCCAGCAGTCTCCTCCGATTCTTCAATCCAAAAATCTTCCGGAATCGCTTCTTCGGCAGTCTCTTCTTCAGCAGCTTCTTCTTCAGCAGCTTCTTC
>CALXSZ010000042.1 GCA_944391275.1 uncultured Syntrophomonadaceae bacterium | reverse complement strand
CCGTGCAAGGCCAGAAAATCGCCCGCTCTTTTTCCAGTCGCGCGTAGGTGACGCCTGCATATTGTGGAATAACCATACGAATTTCATTAAAAATTTCCTCGCTGTTGTTGTAATGCATAGGGTATCCCAGTCGCGTAGATAATTCACAAATAATCTGCCAATTCAGCTTCGCATCGCCAATTGTTGCGATGGCTTTACGTACTCGCTGGATTTTTCGATCGGTACTGGTATACGTCCCGTCGGTTTCAGCATAACTCGCCCCCGGAAATACGACGTTAGCCATTTTCGCGGTATCCGTCATCGCTAACTCCTGTACGACCATAAAATCAAGTTTTTCTAGATTTTTCTTCGTATTCATAATCCCTGGGTTCCTTTTAACCGGATCCGCCCCCAGCACATAAAGACCCTTAATTTCTCCAGCTCCAATTTGTGCAATGGTTTGCGCAACGTCTCCCCCTTCATAATCCGGCAACGCGTTAACTTTCCAAGCCTGCGCAAATTTTTCTCGCACCAGCGGGTCGCTGATTTTCTGATATCCGCCCAAAAATGCGTGAATACACCCCATATCGCAGGACCCCTGGACATTGTTCTGATCGCGGATAAAAAGAATCCCTGCGCCAGGCCGCCCCAAGTTTCCGGTCAAAAGCGCAAGATCACATAGAAGCCGCATATGGTTTGCGCCATCGGCTTTTTCTACCACGCTGACGCCAATGCAAATGAGCGATTTTCGCGAGCGAGCGTAAAGCCGAGCCGCTTCCCGAATGACGTCCGCCGGAACGCCTGTCGTTTCACTGACCTTCTCCGGCGTATAGCGCATGAGAGCGACAGCCAGTTCACCAAACCCTTCCGCCTGATTTTTTTCAATGAATTCCCGGTCATACATATTTTCCAAACAAATCACATGCATGATTCCATTTAACAGGTCAATTTCCGAACCCGGCGTATATTTTAAGTTTAAATGCGCGTGCTCGGAAACATTTAATAACTTCGAATTGGCTATAATGAGTTTGGCGCCTTTAAAACGCACATTATGCATCAACTTAAAATGTACAACCGGATTGCGAGACATGAGGTTCGTCCCAAATAAAAAGATCACTTCCGGTTCCTCTTCCAATTCGCGGATGGTGTTGGGAGAACCCGCCACGCCTAAAGAATCCCGGAGCACATTCATCGCATCCAAATCGTTGACTTTGGAACATTGGTTAATATGGTTGCTGCCAATTCCGGCCCGCATCAGTTTTTGGGAAAGATAATTTTCTTCGTTGGTTAAACGCGAGGAACAAAACATGGCTAACGCTTGCGGTCCATACTTTTCTTTAATGGCTAAAAGCTGTTCTGCGGTATAATCCAGCGCCGTTTCCCACGAACAAGGCTTTAATTCGTTATTTTCCCGAATATAGGGGGTTTTTAAACGATCTTCTCCATAAATATAATTCCATCCGAACCGTCCTTTGCTGCACAATAATCCCCGGTTCAATGAAATTTCGGGATCTCGGCTTGAGATTACCGCCCCAACCTTTCCCTGCTGTACGCTTAATTGGAAATTGCATCCAGTACTGCAAAACGCACACGTAGAAGCTACTTCCGTAATCGGACCGCCGTCTCCTTGCAAAGTGGAATTTTTGGGCATAAGCGCGCCGGACGGACAGACCATGACGCATTGCCCGCAATAAATGCAGGTCGAATTCTTTAAAAATCCGTCCATCGCAACCGCAATATGCGCTTCATACCCCCGTCCAGCCACTTGAATGGCCTTAGCCCCTACAATTTCATTACAAATCCGTACGCAACGCGTACACATAACGCATTGATCATAATTCCGCAAAATAAACGGGTTGGGATCATCGATGCTTCGCTGATACTGCTCTCCTTCCTGGGAAAACCGGCTTCCAGTCAGACCATACCGATTACAAAGTTCCTCAAAGCGGCATTCTCCCGCCCGGGCGCAATCCGTACAATGCAAAGGATGATTCGCCAATAAAAGTTCCAAAAGTATTTTACGATTGCGGACAACTCGTTCGGTTTCAGTTTCAATCTCCATCCCTTCCTCGCAATGCGTGATACAAGCGGGGAAAAAGCCTTTTCTTGAATGAATTTCCACCATACATAAACGACAGGAGCCCGAAAGCGAAAGTTCTGGATCATAACATAAAGTAGGCAGATCAACGCCTAATAATTCGCAAGCTTTCCGAATGGTTGTCCCCGGTTTAACCGCCATTTTTTGTCCATTAATCGTTATATGGATCATGATATTCTTTCGCCTCCTCCAACCTCAGTTCGTAATTTTGCCTGAAATTCTTCTTCAAAAAGCGTGATACACGATTGAATTGGAAGATAGAAAGATTGTCCTAATCCGCAAAGCGCCGTTTCTTTCATCACATCTAACAACAAAAAAAGATTTTCTACATCTTGCTGATTAGCCTGATGCTGTTGAATTTTCCGGATGATTTGCCATCCACGATAACATCCTTCCCGACAGGGTAGACACTTTCCACAGGATTCCTTCCGATAGAAGTCGGCGATATTGAAACACAGATCCACCATATCCCGCGTTTCATCCAAAACCAAAATGGCTCCCGATCCTAACGAACCGCCCGCTTTTTGCAAAGCTGCAAAATCCAAAGGGGTATCAATTTGACTGGCTTTTAAAAATCCTCCAGAAGAACCTCCAACCTGGATGGCTTTTAACGCGCGTCCTTGCCGGACGCCACCCCCAACGGTTTCAATAATCTCTTTGATGGGAGTCCCCGTCGTCACTTCAAAACAACCGCGATGTTCGACGTCCCCATTGAGCGTGATCAATTTGGTTCCTGGATAGTCGGGAGTTCCAACAGAAGAAAAAGCATCCGCTCCTTCTCTTAAAATAAAAGGCACATTGCACAGGGTCTCTACGTTTAATACAACGGTTGGTTGTTGCCATAACCCCTGTCCTGCCGGATACGGCGGTTTAAAACGAGGATTTCCGCGATGTCCTTCGATGGATTCGATTAATGCGCTTTCTTCTCCACAAACATAAGCGCCCGCTCCCATACGTAACTCAATATCCAAATTCTCCAATAAATTTTCCTGTTTCGCTTGGTTAATCGCCTGTTTGAGCACATCCACCAGATAAGGATACTCCGCTCGGCAATAAATAAAAGCTTGCGTCGCTTGAATCGCATACGCGCAAATCGCTAACCCCTCCACCAGTTTGTGCGGAACGTGTTCGCAGAGGGTTCGATCTTTGTACGTTCCCGGTTCCCCTTCGTCCAAGTTACAAATGATGTACCTCGGCGTATCTTCCTGTTGCGGAATAAAACTTAATTTTAGACCCGTTGGAAAACCGGCCCCGCCCCGGCCGCGTAAGCCAGAAGATTTTATCTCCTCGATAACTTGCTGCGGCGGCGTCTGCCGCGCGCGTTTTAATCCCTGATAACCGCCTCTTAACATATAAGCGTGAATTCTTAAAGCTTCTTCGGGTCTTCCATCCAATAAAATATTCATTGAAGCACCTCAGTTCTGCCGCAGCTGTTCCAACAATAACGGAATCTGTTCCGAAAATACATTTTTAGGTTCCGTAACCGGCTCGCGATTAATCGTATAGACAGGCGCGTGCGCGCATTGCCCAACGCATTCGGTCCACTCCAGTGTAAATTTCCCATCTTCCGTCGTTTGCCCTGCATGGATTCCCAACTCTTTTTCTAACAATTCCATCACCCCTTGTGCATTTTCTAAATGACAAGGTGCGCTTCGGCATACGCGAATCACATAAGCGCCCTGTTCTTTCGTGGTAAAATACGAATAAAACGAAGCAACGCCATACACTTCCGCTTCGGTCATACGAAAAGCTTTCGCCAGATCTTTCAAAGCTTTCGGGGGAATAAAATGATACGCGCGCATCAAAGCATGAAGCGCCTCAATAATACCGCCCCTCATCTGCCGGTAAGGTTCGATCAAGGGTTTATAATCCGTTCCCGCTTCGCCTGCCAATATTTTCACCTCACAAACGTATGTCGATTTCAGTATTCTCCTGGTCAAAAAATGATCAAACGGCATATTTTAAGCAAAAACATCTTTTTTATTATAACAGATTTATCCTAAATTTACTATTGTCAACCACTATTTTCCCAATCTCTATTCGAAAGATGGACGTCTTTTTTACAAAATAAAAAAAGAGGAAATAAAAAATTTCCTCTTTTCCATGCCAAAACATTGTTTACAAACGCCATTTCGTTTGATCCGTATGCAACAATTGATGAGCCTTATGCGAAAGCGGTTTCTCCATAAAATCCTCATAAAGTTTTAGCACAGCCGGATTTTCATGCGAAAAGCGCAAAGGCAACTCTTTATCCAAAACATATAATTTTTCTCCACGTTCTCCAGCCAGCTCGCATCCATCTTGAATCGGCTGCCCGCCGCCGCCTGCGCATCCCCCTGGACATGCCATAATTTCAATAAAATCGTATTGTACTTCGCCTCTTTTAAGAGCTTCAATTAAACGCCGGGCATTTCCCAATCCACTGGCAACAGCAATTCGAACGGTTATTCCATTGATCTCCAGCGTCTTCGCCTTCCACCCTTTTACTTCTTGCCCACGAACCGCCTGAAAAGCATCTGCATCAGGATTTTTTCCGGTTATCAGATAATACGCGCTGCGTAAAGCCGCTTCCATCACACCGCCGGTCGCGCCAAAAATAACTGCAGCTCCCGTTCCAATACCCAACGGCTGGTCAAATTCTTCCTCTGGAAGCGAAGCAATATCCACATGAACCGAACGCAGCAAACGTCCAATTTCACGCGTGGTCAACACCATATCGACGTCTCTTCCAGCTCCGGCGTCGTTGACTTCAGGTACGCTACATTCATATTTTTTCGCCGTACAAGGCATAACGGAAACACAGAAAATCCTTTCAGGATCCACCCCTAAAAGTTGCGCATAATAGGTTTTGGCAACCGCGCCAAACATTTGTTGCGGGGATTTTGCCGTCGATAAATGCGGGACCAGCTCGGGATATTCCAATTTGGCAAAACGAACCCATCCCGGGCAGCACGAGGTAAACATCGGCATGGGGTATTCGCCGGGATGCGTCATCCGTTCAATAAACTCACTGCCTTCTTCCATAATGGTCAGGTCCGCACTAAAGTTTGTATCAAAAACATAGTCGACCCCTAAAGCCCGGAATGCCGCAACCATCCGTTTAACAGTAGCTTGCTCTTTCGTAAACCCCAGCGTATCGCCCCAAGCAGCGCGCACAGCCGGCGCCACTTGCATAACCGTAATTTTGTCCGGATCGTCAATGGCGTCCAGCAACTGCTGCGTATCGTCTCTTTCCACTAATGCGCCTACCGGACAGTGGGTGATGCACTGTCCACATAACGCGCAATGCGCCGCTGAAAAATCCGCTCCATCTTTTACTTCAATTTTGTTATACTCCCCGGTTCCGTTTAGCGCCCATACGCCTAACGATTGGACTTTTTCGCATACATTAATACAACGTAAGCAGCGAATGCACTTGGAAGCATAACGATTGAGCGGATGGTCCATATTCCACGTATTCTTTGGAATCTGCTTCTCAAAAGGAACCTCAATAATATTTAAATCATGAGCTAAATCCTGCAAAGAACAATTTCCACTGCGAACGCAGGTAGGACATTGGCAATCATGACGCGATAGTAACAATTGCGTATTGATTTTCCGGGCCTCGCGGGCTCTCCGGCTATTGGTAAAAACAACCATTCCTTCTTGGGCTACGGTATCGCAAGCCGGCATGAGCCGGTTCGATCCTTCAATTTCGACCATACAAACACGACAGGCGGCAACTTCATTCAGTTCTTTTAAATAACATAGGGTAGGGATAACAATTCCGGCTGATTTCGCCGCTTCTAAAATCGTTGTGCCTTCTGGAACTTGTAGCGATTGATGATTAATCGTAAGACTCACCATAAGTCTTTTCTCCCTCCTCTGAATGAACTATAGCCATAATGATCGCAGCGCAAACACCGACTGCACTCTTGTTGCGCTTCTTCCCAGGTTAATCCAATTTCCATCATTTCAAAATCGTTTTTGCATTCTTCCGCTGGACGCAACGTCGTATTCGCACGTCCGCAAGCCGGCATAAACATCCAAGAAGCCGGTGGAATGTCAATTTCGGAAGGAAGTTCGGTATGGAAGCCCAGATATTTATCAATATTAACAGCCGCTACTTTTCCCGCCTGAATCGCTCGAATCACTGTAGCGGGTCCGGTTACATCGTCGCCGCCGGAAAAGACGCCTTCTTGCCCTTGAACCGACAGATCGTCACCAGTTTGGATTAAACCGCGTTTGACCGGATAACCGAATTCTTCAAAATGCCGAGCGTCAACTTTTTGCCCAATAGCGGCAACGACGACGTCACAAGGAATGCGAACTTCTGGAAGGTTGGCATTTTTAACCGAAGTTCGGCCTTTCTCGATCAAACCCACTTGCTGCGGCTGTAATATGATGGCGCGGACTTTCCCGTTCTCCTGTTCAATCCGTACCGGGGCTAAGAGCGTACGAATTTCGCATCCTTCAGCGGCTGCTCCTTCAATCTCTTCAGGGAGCGCCGTCATATCTTGCATGCGGCGACGATAAACGCAAGTAACCTGTTTGGATCCCAAACGTCTAGCGGTTCGCGATGCATCCATCGCAACGTTTCCGCCTCCTACGATCACCACATTCTTCCCGGTAAAGTCCGGCGCTTGTCCTTCGCCGGCGTCGCCTAGTAATTGGATCGCCGAAAGAACGCCTTCAGTTTCTTCTCCTTCAATGCCCAATTTGTTATCGGCGTGTGCGCCGATTGAAATATAGACGCTGTCGTATGTTTCGCGCAATTGTTGGATCGTAATATCCTTGCCGATTTCTACGCCCGTTTTCAGCACAGCTCCCGTTGATAAAATCACGCCGATCTCGCGATCTAAGCTGTCATCCGGCAATCGATAGGTTGGGATCCCATAGCGCAGCATACCGCCGGCTTTACGTCGCCTCTCAAAAACCGTTACCGCATGTCCCATTAAAGAAAGGTAGTACGCAGCCGTTAATCCGGAGGGACCCGCTCCTACAATCGCCACCTTTTTTCCAGTTGCCGGAGCGCTGGGGGGCGGAGGAACCTCTCCGGCGTGTTCTACGGCAAAACGCTTCAAGGCCCGAATATTAACCGCGTCGTCCACCATATGACGGCGGCATTTTTCTTCGCACGGATGCTCGCAGATCAACCCGCAAACTTCCGGAAAAGGGTTATCCTCTCGAATCAGGCGAACCGCATCGGCATAACGACCGGCTTTAACCAAAGCAATATAACCCGGTATATCCACATGGGCCGGGCATCCTTCTTGACACGGAATGGCTTTAAAATCCATTGAACATCGATGATTTTCTATATGAGAAAGAAAATCATCTTTAAACGCCCGTAATCCTTCCAGCAATACGCCGGCGGCTTCAAAACCAATCGCGCAATCGGCTGAATCCCAAATCGCCTGAGCCGTTTTTTCCATAATCGCCAAATCTTTTAATTCTGCTTTCCCTTCCAGCGTGCTCTCCACCATTTTCGCCAATCGATCCAGTCCTACCCGGCACGGCACGCACTTCCCGCAACTTTGCGACAAGCACAAGCGAAGGAAGGCCAATGACAAATTCAAGGGGCAATTTCCCTCCGGAACAGCCGTCAGTCGTTTTCCCATAGCTTGATAAAACGATTCGACCGTTTTTTGAGCATGATTTCCATGGTCCATGGAAAGTCTGTTCATATAAGCTTCTCCTCCTCTTTTTCCTAATCACTTCTATAAAAAACAGATAAAAACAGGTATTGTTATGTATTTTATACGAATTTGTCGTTCTATGCAATTCATGTTTTTGGATAAAGCACACGTTGTCTACCAAAATTACGCAAAAAAAAGACGGCATAGCCTTTTTTGCTATACCGTCTTTATTTTTTTGGCATTTTAAGGACTACTCGACTGCACTTCTGCCGATACAGAATCATCTTTTCCCTTCCCTTTCATTAAATATGAAACTTTGTTTGTCCGTCTTCCAATGGTTCTAATCCAATTTCTCTTAAAATGGCGTCGATAAATTCATAATCCATCATCTAATCACCTCCTTCATCTTTCATCCACAAGCATAATCCTAGGGGTTGAAAAGACTTACACATTATTATACGAAAATCTTTTCCATTTCTTACACCTCATAGTTTTCACAGAAGACGCGGGTAGACCCAGATTTTTTCTACAAAAAAGGATTTTTCCTTGAAACATATGTTTCTTATCCGATCAAAATTTTTCGTCGCCATATCATAACGCGACCTGGCCCCTCCTATTTTTCCGGATACTGCTATTCTATGCGCGCACGTTGCTTTTATGACAAAATAAACAGAAAAAACCCGGGGAAATAAGCCCTAATTAACGGCAATCTCCTTTAAATAGGGAAATTTTAACTGCAAGTACGTTTCTTTCAGGCCAATATCTAACGTATCCTCGAGCCAAGGAAATATTCGCTGCGCACATTCAATCACTTGCTGATCCTGTGTAAAGTCCAATATTTTAAGATCCTGAATTCCATGCTGCCGAACCCCCCAAAAATCTCCCGGACCTCGTAACTTTAGATCTAAATCAGCCAGTTTAAAACCATCATTGGTATTTTGCATCGCCAAAAGACGCTGATAAGCATTTTCATTTGCCGGTTCGCCTAACAAAATACAGTACGATTGTTGATCGCCTCTTCCCACTCTCCCCCGCAATTGATGAAGTTGCGATAATCCAAAACGTTCGGCATGTTCAATCACCATAACGGTTGCTTTCGGGACGTCGACGCCTACCTCAACAACGGTCGTTGCAATAAGCATCTGGATTTCTCCACGGTGAAAGGCTTCTAAAATTTGTTGTTTTTCCTCCCCGCTCATCCGCCCATGCACCATTCCAATCTTGAAATCAGCGCCATATCTTTCGAAAAGTTCTTGATACAGTGTATGCACATCCAACAGATCCTGTTTTTCCGATTCTTCTACCAATGGGCAAATGACATAAGCCTGTTCGCCTTGCTGAATCCTCTTACGGACAAATTCATAGGCTTGAACGCGATCCCGTCGGGGAAGATACTTGGTTTTTATCGGAAGTCTACCGGGCGGAAGTTCGTCGATCACCGAAATGGATAATCGGCCATACAAACTCAATGCCAACGTACGCGGAATCGGCGTAGCAGTCATCACCAAAACATCCGGATTTTGCCCTTTGCTACTCAAACGAGCCCGCTGTCGTACGCCAAAACGGTGCTGTTCATCAATAACAACCAACCCCAACTGGAAAAAATTTAAATCTTCCTGAAGCAGCGCATGGGTTCCTACTAAAATATCCAATGATCCATCCTCTAGGGCTTCCAGGATACTGTCCCGTTCTTTGGCGGGGGTCGAAGAAGTTAAGCAAGCCGTCAAAATCGGCGCGCCATGAAACAACTTTTCCAAAAAACGATAATGCTGTATCGCCAAAACTTCCGTAGGAGCCATAAGGGCCGATTGCGTTTGGCGCGCCTTGCTCATCAACATCGAAAAAGCTGCTACCAATGTTTTCCCGGATCCTACGTCCCCCTCTAGAAGTCGATTCATCGCATAGGGTTTTCTCATATCTTCACGAATTTCCTGAATCACGCGCTCCTGGGCGTCGGTTAAACGAAAAGGCAATCGCTGTTTGATCTTCAGCGTCAGCGGATCCTCTTCGGGCCAAAGCGTTGCAAATGGTTGTTTTGGCGGCTTAAACCCCTCATCCTTTTTCATGATTAAGCGAAAAAGTAAATACTCCTCTAACGCCAACCGTTTATGCGCCTGCGCCCGCTGCATGTTATTTTCCGGAAAATGAATTTGCCGCCAAGCGGTATGAATATCCAACAAATGCTCTTGATCCCGAATGGCTTTGGTTAAAATTTCCGGATAGGCCGGCAAATAAGTTTGCAGCAACGTCTGCATCATCTGCCGCATCTTCTTTTGATTGAGTCCTTCCGATAAAGAGTAGACGGGAAGCAATCCTTCTGATAGCGGGTGATGCTCGGATTTTTCATAATGCGCCACGTGAATCTCAATACGCGCCCCCATACGTCTCACACGCCCTTTTAGCACAATCGTCTCGTGTTCTTTCAGGATCGTCGTTATAAAAGGCTGATTAAACCAAATGGCTGTGATCACGCTATTCTCGCACAGTAAATGCGCTCGGACAATGAACATGCCGCGTGCTGTACGGTTTTTGACGATTTGAAGGACTTCTCCCTTACAAAAGGTCATCTCCCCTTCCCGCATTTGTTCGGGCGTTTGTAATTGGCTGAAGTCTTCATATTGCCGCGGAAGATGCCACAGTAAATCAAATAAAGTATAGATGTGCAGTTTTTGCAGTTGAAGCTGGCGTTGGGGGCCGACGCCTTTGAGATATTGTACATTCTGTTGAAAAACATTCATTCCTTGCACTTCTACGCCAGGCTCCTTTCCATTAGACCAATAGACCAAAAACGGGAAACACTTACATATGCAAGGTTTCCCGTTTCCAAAGATCGCATGAACAAAATATTTTAATCAAAATATAGTTCCATAATATTGTAATAGCCAATGAATTCTGCGTCAATCTCCGAATAGCTGTTTGTGTAAGTGTTCAAACTGCCGCTGGGGCTCAAAGCCAAATCCGTTAAACGCATATAAGAATTGTAGAGATTTTTAGCGTCTTCATACGCATTGAGAAACTCTTGCGGAGGATTTTGAAGCATCTTCATCCATGCCTGCGCATCATCCCGATCCGACTCAATCGCATCCAGTTGGGCAATAAAATTTGCATCATTAAATAAATTATCCAACGCATCATTAAAATCCTCCAAAAAATACCCATTCGGTCGGGTAACAGGATCATTCAACCGAAATCAAATAATCATAATGAGCTTGCCCTCCATAATGCATTTCCACTTCGCACCAATCGAACGTTTCCTGAAGTTTCTCTTCTATTTCTTCCGCTTCTTCAACAGAGACCTCCGCCCCATAAAGAATGGTCATAATCTCGCTGTCCTCCTGGATCATTTGATGAATAAGCTCAAATAAAACGGTTTCCTTATCTTGTCCATCAATCTTTATATGTCCTTCAATCAAACCGATATAATCGCCATTCTTTACTTCAACGCCATCCACCTGAGAGTCCCTTACGGCGGAAGTCAGTTCTCCATAAGTAACCCGAGACATTTCTTCCAGCATGCTTTCTTCAACCTCTTCCAAATCGGCTTCGGGCTGGAAGGCAATGAGCGCGGCAATAGCCTGCGTCACATTTTTCGTGGGCAGTACCGCCACCTTTTTCGAACATATATCCTTTACTTGATTCGCCGCCATAATGATATTGCTGTTATTCGGTAAAATGATAATATTCTCGGCCATAACATGATTACAAGCATTTAAGATGTCTTCCGTACTAGGATTCATGGTTTGTCCGCCATGGACGACTTCATCTACCCCTAAACTTTTCAGAATATTGACGATCCCATCGCCGGCGGCAACCGCTACCAAACCAATTTTCTTTTCTACTTGACTTAAAGAATTTTCAGAATCCGTATTCGTGGTCAGTTCTTCGGTCGTTTCTTCTTGAAAATTCATTTTTCGTTCATGAACTTCTTCCAACATATTATTAATTTTTATGTCGCTTAAGGCGCCAAAACGCAATCCGCATTCCAAAACCTGGCCCGGATGGTTGGAATGAATATGTACTTTGACCAATTCATTTCCGCCCACCACTAACATACTATCCCCCAGTGGATGCAGTTCCGCTTTTATTTCGTCTGCATCTAAACAGCTTCCCTTAATTAACATTTCCGTGCAATACTGAAACTCTAACGCAATATCCGGATTTATGTCCGAATCAGCGGACGACGTCTGTTCTTTTTCCGATATATGGACTCCAGACGTCTCGGTTAACTCCGTCTCCGATTCTTTTGCTAAGCTCGCTAAAAACCCTTCCAGAAAAAAAAGCAATCCTTGTCCGCCTGAATCGACCACGCCGGCTTCTTTTAAGGCCGGCAGCATTTGAGGCGTTTTTTGTAGAACATCATTTCCTGCCCGGATCGAAAAGCGCAAAACTTCCAAAATATCATCGGTACTTTCCACCCGCTCTTCCGCCGCTCGCGCAACTTCCCGAATGACCGTCAAAATCGTTCCTTCTACCGGTTTCATGACCGCTTTATAAGCCGTATCCGCTCCGGATTTTAAAGCCTTCGCAAAATCTTTCGCTTCAGCGATTTCTTTCTGTTCCAATTCCTTTGACAGTCCGCGAAATATTTGGGAAAGAATAACCCCTGAGTTCCCGCGCGCCCCCATTAAAGACCCCACAGAAACCGGTTTGATTACTTTTCCCAAAAAACTCTGTTTGCTCTTTTCCGCCTCTTTGGTCGCAGAAGAAATCGTTAAAAACATATTGGTACCGGTATCCCCATCCGGAACCGGGAAAACATTCAACATATCCACCTGATCGCGGTGTTTTTCTAAATTCGCACACCCCCCTTTTAAGGCACGCACCAAGTCAACTCCATTCATGGTCTTCAGCTTCAACGTCTATACTCCTCCTCGTTATTTCTCCGGCATAACTCGTATTCCTTGAATATTAATATTTACATGATGTACCGGAATACCCGTGTTCTTTTCCAAAGCATAGGAAACATTCTGTATGACATTCGCGCCTACTTCAGATATTTTCACGCCATATCCTACAATACAATACATTTCTACGCCCAGTCCATCGTCCGTCGCAGTGACTTCAACGCCTCGGCGTACGGAATCCCACTTTAAAATATTCCCAATGCCATCTTGCAATCCATGAGGAACCATGCCTACCAACCCATAACAGTCCATCGCGCTTAGGCCTGCAATGGTTTCAATGACTTCGGGCGTCGCGGTTACTTCCCCTAGTTCATTCTCCAATATTTTAAACATCTTTGCGTTCCTCCTTTGCCTGTTAATTTATTCGGTTTCTCTAAAAAATTCTTAAAATATCTTCTCTGAATTTCTTGCTCTTTTGTTTTTATTTTGTTATCATATAGATTATAATGCATTAGAGAGGGGGCATCATGCATGGCTAAATGCGCAGTCTGTGGAAAAGGCGTTACTTTTGGTAAAAAATACAGCCATTCCCATATTCGAACCAATCGTCAGTGGAAACCCAACGTACAACGGGTTAAAATGAACGTAAACGGAACTCCGCAGCGAATTTACATTTGCACCCGTTGTTTACGTACCGCTAAATTGGAAAGAGCATAATCCTTATGCAAGATTACTAGAAAGCCTTGAATACGAAAAGGTATTTAAGGCTTTTTTGCTATTCTTTTCCATGTTTTTATTATGTTCCCATCTCTCTTTTCTATACGTTTTGCTCGGTCTCTTCGTGCGTTTTTTCAATAAGTTCCTGTGGCGCAAAATGGTATTTCTCTCCACAAAAATGGCACACCACTTCAATCTCTTTTCCTTCCTCCAACATTTCTTGGATATCCTTTCCATTGAGCCGAGAAAGAATTTTTCTTAATCGCTCGTGGCTGCAATTGCAGCGAAATTGCAACGGCATTTGCTGGAGAAGAGTATATTTTTCTTTTCCCATCATCTTTTCTATTTGCTGTTCTAAACTTCCATATTGTTTCGGCCAAGCACTGATCGGCCCCATTGCCTGAATCTGTTCTTCCATTTGCTGCAAAAACTTTTCATCCGCATTCGGCAATGCCTGAATAAAGAGCCCCTCCGCAGAACGAATGGACAAATCCGGGTTCACCAAAACCCCCAAAGATACCAGCGAGGGAATTTGCTCGGATTGATAAAAATACTGGGCAATATCTTCCGCGATTTCCCCACTGACCAGCTCGATTCGCCCAATAAAGGGTTGTTCTAAACCCATATCGCGAATCACTTCCAAGATTCCTTCGTGTCCAACTAAGCCCCCAACATCCAATTTCCCCGGATATTTTGAGGGTAAATCGGCTTTCGGATTAAGAATATACCCCCGTACGCTGCCATCGCCCGCGGCTGTAACCACGATTTCTCCGGCTGGACCGTCGCCTTTAATGCGCACGGTTAATAAATCTTGTTGCGCTTTTAGATCCGCACTCATCATACAAGCTGCCGTTAAAGTTCTTCCTAAAGCCGCCGCTGCCGTAGCCGAACACCCGTGCCGCCGTGCCGCTTCTTGTACAACGGACTGCGTATCGGCTAAATAGATTCGGATTTGCCCTTGTTCATCCATTAATTTTATTAAACGCGACGTTTGTTCATTCATAGTTTCTCCTGTTCTTCACCCATTAAAATTTTTCTCTATAAACTGCAACTGGCCTAGACATGTACAAAAGAGGGATTTATGTACTAGGCCAGTTCTTTCTGCTTTTTATTAACCGTTTTGCTTTTTCAACCGATACTTCTGTCGCAAAGCCTCTTTTACAAGCGCCGGAACCATGCAAGTAACATCCCCGCCCAACATGGCCACTTCTTTGACAGAAGAAGAACTGATGTAGATATAACGAATGTCCGACATGATAAAAATCGTATCGACATGGGGAAGCAGATGCCGGTTCATCATAGACATATGCGATTCGTATTCAAAATCCGTTATGGAACGCAACCCACGAATAATGATATCGCTTCCTTTTTGCTTCATGTATTGCGCTAATAAACCATCAAAGCAATCGACCTCAATATTTTTTATATGCCGAGTACTTTCAGTAATGAATTGGGCACGTTCCTCAGGCGAAAACAGGGCGTTTTTCGTCGGGTTATGTACAACAGCAACAATAATTTTGTCAAACAGCAGGGAGCTTCTTTCTAAAATATCAATATGCCCGTTCGTTATGGGATCAAAGCTACCTGGATATACAGCGATTTTCAAACGGTTCATCCTTTCACGGTGATTCTTCACAACCAACCTTGTCCGTACAAATGGCATCCAATCAAACGTTCTGATTTTAGCCAAATTATAGCATACGCTTTGGGTAACATACAACCTTCGATCCAATTTCTTTTTTTACCATCTTTTATTTTTTATATTTTTTCCTGCATCATACGCCTTTTTCGGACCAAACTAAAGTTTTTGTCACGAGATCCTGCCCACCTGGATGTTGTCTCTGACAGGATTGGCGCTTACTTTTTGAATAGATTTTGCCCAAATAGGATCGCAAGGGAAAACATCTCAGAACAGCCGTCGTCTAAAAGGAATTTCTTGTCCCCTATAAGGAATTTTTTGTCCCCTATATTGAAAGTGAAATGATCCTTTATGGGGTTATATAGCAAGGTTCTATGTTTTCTTCTTTTTCCATAAATGAAATCGGAAAAGAAAAAAGAAATCGTTTACCTTATTGAAAGAAAAATAGCATATTTTATCTATTGCCAAGAATGAAAAAATGTGTTATAAGGTCAATAAAGACGAATATTATTTTCAGTCTACATACGTGATTATATAAGATCTTTTTATAAGAAAGGATTGCAAAATGGAACCCTTTCACGCCATGTTTTCCGGTCATACCGTCTATATAAACGGAAAGCATTCCTATGCGAACAACGAAATATTGGTGCATTATCTCAATTTAGATACGCAAGGAATGAAATCTTCTTATCACGCGCTGCGTCATTTCATCCGTTCTCTTTCGATCATGCCTAAAATGACCGAGACTTTTA
>CALXSZ010000041.1 GCA_944391275.1 uncultured Syntrophomonadaceae bacterium | reverse complement strand
AAGAGTGCTGGAAATTTTAATAACGGTCCAAACAAGCGATGAGGAGTCGGAGGATGAAGAAGTAAAAACGGCTAAGGGTTAGGATGGGAATGAAACGTGTATCATTAGAACGTGTTTTCCTCCTTTTCAGTAAAGAAAAAGAACATCGTCGCTTATAGGGAATTCAACGAGGGGAATATTTTATGAAAAAGCTGCTGCTGTTTTTTATTTTCATTGGTCTGCCGATAATCGTTCCGATGACGGCTTATGCGGATGTAGGGCCAAAACCTTCTATACGCATTGAATTTACCGGTTTGGAGGATACCCTTTACTACGGAACGCTTTTGTCGGACAGGAGATCCGTAGGACCCGCTTCGGCGTGGGATGGCACATCCGGGGCGGATAGAGATGAATGGAATGACGCCGACCGGACGATTTGGAGAAAGTTTGTTGAATATGAAGATGCAGACGGTTTTTATTTTTTGCAAGAATGGTGGGATTGTTCAGAGAACCATAAGTTGGAATGGACCTACTATCCGCCTTCCCCGTTTAAAATATTACTCTATTTCCCTGAAAAAGATATTTTTTACGTAAGTCCGATTTATGAACGGTACGCCTTTGATAGCTACTTTACGGTGGATTTATCGATGTATGAAACAAATAGTCTGCTGATAGCTGAGAAAAGTTATGATTTTACCTGGGAGCTTGTTTCTTTATTTGCGCGTATTTTCCTGACAATTCTGATTGAGTTGGCAATAGCGTGGGGATTTGGTTATCGAGAGAAAAAGTTGCTGTGCTTTTTCGGAATGGTGAATGTTTTTACTCAAGTCGCTTTCAATGTTCTATTGAACGGAGTCAATTACTACGTTGGGCCGATGGCTTTTTTGATTGCGTATATCCTGCTGGAATTTATCGTGTTTTTCATAGAAGCGTTTCTTTATGCCCTATTGATTTCACGGTATAGCGCAGCGCCTCAAAAACGGAGCAAGGCCGTTTTGTATGCTTTAGCGGCGAATGCCGGATCTTTTATGGCAGGGCTTTATTTAGCGCATAGGATTCCCGGAATCTTTTGAAAAATTCTGAAAAATCAAATAAAATCGATCGGAGTTTCTGGTTCGATGGATATGTAAAAAGTCCGTAATCTGGGGATGGAGAAAGTTAACGAGAAAGCGGAAAAGGTTACTGTTCGAGAAAAAAATACAGAAAAATACTGTATACATAATAGAGCGAATTTCCATTTTAGCATCGGTTTAATAGTAAATGCTTGGAATTAAAATGAATTTTTATTTCAACAATATTTTTTTTTATAACAAAAATTTATTAAACGACTTTATTTAAAAAATAAAAAATGGAAAAATAAAAAAATTATGAATGTTGACGGAATTTCTTTGAGTGCGTATAATTAATCGTATGTAAAAGTTTTGGTAAAATAAAAATTTGGGATGAGAAAAGAATCTGCATGAGATAAGGTAAAGAATATTTTTATAAAGCTCGTAATCGCTTCAAAAAGGGGGAGCCTCATTTGATAAAACTGGAAAATGTAAATAAATATTTTGGGAAAAATCATGTTCTGAAAGATGTTAATTTAGAAGTTGCGGAAGGGGAAAAATTGGTTATCATTGGACCATCTGGTTCTGGAAAATCAACAACCGTTCGTTGCATGAATTTTTTAGAGGTTCCAACTTCAGGGCATGTTTATATTGATGGAGAAGAATTAACAACGAAAAATCGCGTGGAAATGGTACGGCGGACAACGTCAATGGTTTTTCAGCAATTTAATTTATATCCACATAAAACCGTTTTACAAAATTTGACCTTGGCTCCAATTAAATTACAGCACAAAAGCAGAGAGGAAGCGGAATCTCTGGCCTATAAATATCTGGATATTGTTGGGTTGAGAGAAAAGGCGGAAGTTTATCCGTCCACACTCTCCGGTGGACAACAACAGCGTGTAGCGATTGCAAGAGCTTTATGTTCGCAAACAAAAATTATTTTATTTGATGAACCGACTTCGGCGTTAGATCCTGAAACAATCCAAGAAGTTTTGGACGTTATGATCAAGCTCTCGCAAGAAAACATTACAATGGTGGTTGTAACCCATGAAATGGGGTTTGCTCGCCAAGTAGCAGATCGGGTGATTTTTATGGATGATGGAACGATTATTGAAGAGGGGACGCCAGAACATTTTTTTACGAATCCCACGCATGAAAGAACGAAGCTTTTCTTAAGCAAAATCATTCGATAATAAAAAGTGGCCTGTTAAACATATTAATGTTTTATGGGAATATAGGAATGTCTATAATAAAAAATTGGAGGGACAAAAAATGAAAAAGACGATGAAATGGTTGATGTTGTTGGCAGCCATTCTGATGTTGGCTGTTTTTGCAGCTGGTTGTGGCGGAGAGGAAACGCCGGCTCCAACGACGGAACAAACGGAACAGACGGAACAAACAGAATCAACGGAACCGACAGAAGAAGGAGCTTTGCCAGCGCAGGTGCAGGCAATTAAAGATCGGGGCGTTTTAAATGTTGGCGTAAAAGAGGATGTTCCGGGATTTGGATTGCGGAACACGGCGACTGGAGAAATTGAAGGGTTAGAAGTTGACCTTGCAAAATTAATTGCTGCAGAGATCATTGGGGATGAAAATGCGATTGCAACAACTCCTGTAACGGCTAAAACCCGTGGACCGTTGTTGGATAACGGTGAAGTGGATATGATTTTAGCGACTTTCACGATTACAGAAGAACGGAAACAAACGTATAATTTCTCCACTCCGTATTATACGGATGCGGTTGGCTTATTGGTGAAAAATGATTCTGGTTATGAAAGTTTAGCGGATATGGACGGTGCAATTATTGGTGTAGCACAATCTTCAACTTCGAGAGATGCTGTAAGCGCTGAAGCGGAAAACTTAGGTGTGAATGTAACTTTTGAAGAATATGCGACTTATCCGGAAATTAAAGCCGCATTGGATTCCGGACGCGTTAATGCTTTCTGCGTAGATAAATCCATCTTGCGCGGTTATTTGGACGATACCACTGTATTGTTAGACGATGCTTTTAATCCGCAGGAATATGGCGTGGCAATTAAATTAGACAATACGGAGTTAGCCGCCTATGTAGACGATTTAATTTCCACTTGGATGGAAGACGGTACCATACAAGAACTTGTTACGAAATGGAATTTGTAGAAACAGATAGATACAAAGTCGGATTTTTCTAGTAGGAGTATGATTGGATTATGAGTGGCAATGGACCATTTGCTTTATTCAGGTGGGAAAAATTATTTGAATCGTGGGATCAATTCGCGCTTGGTTTTTTACGTACGCTGGAAGTTGCGGCGCTAGCATTATTATTAGCATTAGCAATAGGGATTGTCTTTGGCGTACTATCGACGACAAAGAGTAGGATTTTACAGGGTATTGTAAGAGGCTATGTGGAATTTTTCCAGAATACGCCGCTCTTAATTCAAATTTTTTTCTATTATAATGGCTTAGCCATGTTAGGCTTGGTTTTAGGAAAATTCGCAATTGGCGTTCTGGGCGTAGGCATCTATCACGGTGCCTACGTGACAGAAGTCATGCGGGGCGGAATTGATTCAATTCATAAAGGGCAGGCGGAAGCGGCCCAGTCTCAGGGATTTACGTATGTTCAAACCATGCGTTATATTATTTTGCCACAAACCGTAAAAATTGTTTTACCGCCTTTAACCAATCAAGCCGTAAACTTGATTAAAAATACTTCCGTTTTAGCGATGATTGCCGGAGCGGATTTGATGTACGCGGCTGATTCATGGGCTTCTTATACGTTGAATTATGGACCTGCGTATGTTGTAGCAGGAGTATTATATTTCATTCTTTGTTTCCCACTTTCCACTTGGGCTCGTCATTATGAAGAACGTTTAAAGAAACAAGGCGTTCAAAAAGAAGTAAAAGAGCAGAAAGAAACCAATGTGGAGGTGGCGGTATGAGTGCTTTTACCAGCGTATTCTCAGCGGATAATGTAGGATTTTTATTACAAGGTTTGCTCACGACCATTGGACTTTCGGTAGGAGTCGTTTTTTTATCACTTATTTTTGGATCGATCTTGGGAATATTACGGAATTATGTAAAATTTATTGGAAAAATTGCAGGGATTTATATTGAAATCTTCCGCAACACGCCTTTACTTTTATGGATGTTTGCCTGTATTTTTTTAGTTCCGAGCAGCCTTGTCCCAAGTGCCACTTTACGTGGCGCTTTAGCGTTGTTTCTTTATACATCGGCGGTTATTGCTGAAATTGTTCGCGGAGGCCTTAATTCCATTTCGAATGGACAATTTGAAGCGGCAAAATCGCAGGGGTTTAACTTTGTCCAAACGTTATGGTATATTATTATGCCACAATGTTTGCATCATATTATTCCTTCTTTATTATCCCAAATTATTACAACCATAAAAGATACCTCGTTTTTGGCTGGATTTGGTATTTTGGAATTTTTCCGTACGGGACAAATTATTATGGGACAAAATATTGCCAATGTGGAGAAAACAACCCAGACTTTTTTAATATTTGGCTTATTGGCAGTAGTTTATTTTGTTATTTGTTTTTCGCTTTCGTGTGTTGTACGAAATTGGAAAAAACGAAACGTTGATGTCACGAAATAAACAAAATCGATGCTATATAAGGAAGACTGTTTGAAATTTTCAGAACAGTCTTTTTTTCTTTTCTTACCTTTCCTTGCTTTTTTAGGAGAAATGCGGCATAATGAATGAAAGGAGGCGATTTGAATGATCAATCGAGGAAAATGTGCAGTTATCGGCTGTGGATTTGTTGGGGCTGAAATCACATATACATTGATGGAAGACGGAATTTTTTCAGAAATTGTGATGTTGGATACGAACATGGCAAAGGCAAAAGGACAGGAAATGGATTTGAATCACGGACTTCCATTTATGCCTGCATCACGGGTTTACGCGGGTACCTATGAAGATCTAAAAGACGCCTATATTATTATTATTACAGCTGGAGCTGGGCAAAAACCTGGCGAGACTCGCACAGATCTTGTAGAACGTAATGTGAAAATTCTGAAAAAAATTGTTGAAGATATTATGCAATGGAACCAAGAAGCGATTCTATTGTTGGTTTCCAATCCAGTGGACACATTAACCTATGTTGCGCAAGAAATTTCAGGATATCCTGCGCACAGAGTTATCGGATCCGGTACTTTATTGGATACGAATCGACTAAAATATATGTTAGGTGAGAGGTTGGATATCGATCACAAACAAATTCATGCTTATATTTTGGGCGAGCATGGGGACAGTGAGTTCCCTGTGTATAGTTCGGCGAACGTTTCCGGGATACGTTTGGAAGATTTTATTCGTCAGGTGCGTCCGGATATGAATAAGGATGAGTTGTATAGTATTTATAATGAAGTACGCAATAGCGCTTATCAAGTGATACAATATAAAAAAGCCACGTACTATGCAATTGCGCAGTCGGTACGTCGGATCTGTGAAGTGATTGTTCGTGATGAAAGATGTGTATTTCCCGTTTCAACGCGTTTGGAAGGAGAGTATGGACTCAAGGACTTATGCATTAGTGTTCCGTGCATTTTAGGGAAAGATGGAATTAGCAAAGTCCTGGAAATTCCATTAAATGAAAGAGAAAAAGAATCTTTGCAAAAGTCAGCCGACGCTATAAAGAAGACAATTCAACTGACAGGTTACTAGAAAAATCCGCAAGTGGAAGGCACAAACTCTTTTGTAATTTATAATATGGAGGGAAGATGAACTTTTGGAATAGAGCTGCCAAAGCAACGAAATCTGCTGCGGATAAAGCCAGTCATATTTTAGAGATAAACCGATTGAAGAGTAAAAAATATATAGAAGAAAAAAGTATCAAAGAATTCACTCAAAAAATTGGGGACTATTATGTTGCACAAATGGATAGGGGATTAGAAATACCAGGAGAATTAAATGATGACTACCAAAAAATTATAGAGTGTCGATACAGAATTCATGCGCTGCAAGTCAATATTGAACAATTAAAGAAGCAAAATCCTTCCTCTCAAATTCGATGTACATTTTGTGGAGCATTTAATTGTGCCGAGGAAAAATTTTGTGCGCAATGTGGCAATCAATTAGAACCTGAACGGGATATTTGATCGGTTTTTGGAACGAAGATCAATGGGAAATTTGGATTTTACAGTGGAGGCGTCTTAAAAATCAACGAAAAAAAGACGTCTCCCTGTTTTTTATTTTAGTAATGGGAGGATCGTTTTGTAAGCTTCTACGAGTTTTTCGAATGGGTACCAATAACGATTCGCGGGACTTGTTGAAGGTAAATAGGTCGTAGGTAATCCGATTCGGGGTTCACAAAATTTCCTGTATAAAGAAGTCGCTTTTTTCCCGGTTGTGAAAATTTTCTGGATAGGGGCAGTTTCAAAGATGACGGAAAAGTCGTTGGGAACGGGGTTGCGAATGTGACTGTCACTTGCCCCTTCGATGTCGCAAGCCTGCAAAACATCCCATAATGCGATATGATGCTGCAAAAGAAATTTTCTTTTTTCGGTTGGCGTTTGCGGGATGTTTTCTTGTAAGAGGGTGGCAAGTACGCGCCAAAATGCATTTTGAGGATGAGAATAATAAAAACCATGTATTCTGGATTGTGGCGAAGGGATCGTCCCTAAAATTAAGATAGAGGAATGCGTATCAAAAACTGCTTGAAAAGGATGTTCGACGTAGGCCATGTGAATCAGCTCCTTATGAAATGATCTTTTTATTATTGTAGGGAATTCAGCGTTTGATTGCAAAAGAAAATTGTAGAGAAGATTTTTCGTACAAGAGCATATGCATAGTAAAAAGATGGTAAGGAGGAAGCCATATGGTAAAAATATCCGATCTGAGAATGTTGGAAATCATTAATATTACGAATGGAAAACGTTTGGGAACGATTAGCGATATTGAATTAGATGTTGAAAAAGGGAAAGTAACCGCATTTATTATGCCAGGGGGAATGAAAGGTTGGATGATTTTTAAACATCGCGAAGAACAGATTATTCCATGGGATAGGATGGTAAATGTTGGGCAGGACGTTATTTTAGTGGAGTTGGATACGAATTGGGAATCAACCTCGGTTGTGCCCAAAAAAGAAAAGTTCGATTATTTTGATGAAGAAGATTCCTTTTGAAAAGATAAAATACAGGGACAAAAAACGTCCCTGTATTTTATCTTTTTAAGGAGTACGAGATGGACAGCCGTTTGTACTAGAGTAATAGATACAGACAGGGAGATTATTGGATGAACCGCAGCCACGTCTTCTGCGGTATCCCCCGCGATTTTGAGGACCCAAAGGTCTACGCGGCGGAGCGGGGGGGAAAGGATATGAATTGCCTTGGTAGAATTCTGGGAATCGATCTCTGGAAGACCATCGATTGCTTCCTCCGGAAGAACCGTTACAACATCCCATGAAAATGCCTCCCTTCAAAAATTGGTATAGAAGTAAAATCTTACATCTTCTATAGCATATGCAGAACAAGGAAAAATGGAAGAGAGAGATTTTCTAAAAACATTTGACAAAAAAATCTTTTTTTAATACAATGAGATTCTGTGAGTTGATAAAATGAATAATGCCCTGTCAACAGTTTAGTAGGAAAAGTGAAAAAAGCGTAATGCATTTATTATTTCCAATGACCAAGATTGAAAGAAAGGAGTTTGAAGAATGAAAGAAAATAAAGAAGTCATTTCCGCAGATCAGCTAGAAACAAAAAATATTGCTTCAGAAACAGAGAATGCGCCCGATGAGATCGGTACGGCAAATGAAGGAAAACTCCTTTTGAGTTTTGCGATTCCAGCTATTATCGGAATGTTGTGTAATGCTGTACAAAACATTATTAATCGTGTATTTGTGGGAAATGCCGAGGGATCTTTAGCGATAGCCGGCGTTGTCGTATGTTTTCCTCTAATTGTTATTTTTATGGCATTATCCATGCTAATTGGGATTGGTGCGACAACGTTGGCGGCCATTCGTTTAGGAGAGAAGAAAAAGGAGGAAGCGGAAAAACTTTTAGGGCAAGCGATTTCTCTTTTAACCATCTTGCCTCTCATTGCATGTGTTGTTGCATGGCCGTTCCAGGAAGAAATTTTGCTAGCGTTTGGCGCGACGGAAACCAATATGGCTTATGCACTGGATTATTTATCCGTTATTTTAGTTTCGATGGTCTTTTTTAGTTTGAGCGTAGGAGTGAATAACTTTATTCGTACGGAAGGAAAACCACAAGTAGCGATGGGAACGCAAATTTTAGCGGCGGTGGTTAATATTATTGTCAATTACTTTTTTGTTATGCGCTTTGGATGGGGCGTAAAAGGCGCGGCAGCTGGAATTTTAATTGGGAATATTGTTTCGTTGTTTTGGATTTTCGGCTATTTTATGAGTCGTTATTCCTATCTGAAAATTCATTTGAAAGATCTGATTCCACAACCGTCTCTGGTATGGAATATTATTGTGTTAGGATTGGCCCCGTTTCTCATGCAGTTAGCTAATAGCGTGCAGCAACTGATCATGAACCGAACGCTTTCGGAGTATGGGGGCGACTTAGCCTTAGCAGCCGTCGGAATTGTTGGGAGCCTTTCCACTTTGTTGGTTCTGCCGTTAATTGGTTTTAGTCAAGGTGCGCAGCCGATTATTGGTTATAACTACGGGGCCCGTAAACTAGATCGCGTCAAGAGAACCTTGAATAAAGGAATTTTATATTCGACGATTTTTGGTGTGATTAGTTTCATCATTGTGCAAACTTGTTCGGCTCCACTTGCTTCCTTGTTTACGCAAAATGAACCAGAAGTGATCGAATTAGCAGCACATGCTTTGCGGATTTTCTTTTTGTGTTTACCCCTTATTGGCTATCAAATTATGTGTTCTGGATATTTTCAAGCGACCGGGCATCCTTTTTATTCCGGTGTTTTGAGTTTATCCCGTCAAGTTCTACTTTTTATTCCTTTATTACTTATCCTACCGCGGTATTGGGGTGTGGAAGGTGCTTGGTTTTGTGCTCCGATTGCAGATGCGGGATCCATCATCTTAACTTTTTGCGTGACAACGTATTCTGTTAAAAAATTGAATTTGGCGATTCAAAAACAAAAAGAAAAAGAAACCAAAAAAGTGGAAAATGATCCCCATTCATAAAGATTAAAAGGCAGAAGGATGATTTTTTGGGAAAATCATCCTTTTTTGTTTATTTAAGAAAAAATAGAAAGGGTGCGGTATCAGATGAGGTTCAATAAAAACAGGCTAGGCGGTCTTTTTGAATGAATTCTGTTAAGAGTGTAGAAAAGGGCACGCTATATTTGCGTAAATGCCCATTAGTTCACTTTTTTAAGCAAAAGTAGATGGAAGTATATACGTGCCGTTTACTGAGGAGCATCCAATGTGTTTTGTTTTGTTACAAATAAGCAAATGGCTATTGGGGATAAGATGGGTGTAAGATGGCAACGATAAGACGGATATGGGAAAAAAGTAGAGCCTTCTTGTTGTGACAATACAGATTGACACTTTTAAGAATTATTTTTTAATAAAATTTTTTGATCGTTTAATCAAGAAAGTGAATAGGAGCGTAGAACTTGTACATGATAAGCTCAGAGCGGATCAAAAAAATTTTGTAACTCAGAAAATGATTGAAAAAGGAGAAGCATCATGCAGAAAAAAGAAAATCAACAAATTGGAGATTCCTATGACGTCAGTCAGTTTGGGATTCCCTGGACCAGTAACCCTCAATTAAGACAATTGGCCAAGGAAAATGATGTTGATTATGAAGATTTTATGGAATGTTTGAAATGTTCAATGACACCTGAAGAAATCAGCGAAGAACTGGATATCGAAGTCAATACGGCGAGAGAATTGACCCAAGCGTTCTTTGATTATGGCTTGGCTTCAGATCTTCCTGTTGATTAAAATGAAAATAACCTGTTGGCAATGTGCCGACAGGTTGTTTTTTTAAATTTTTCTAAGGAAAGAGTATGTATAAAATGTGAATTTGTGTATACATATAAAATCGCTTGCTTTTTATAGAAAAGATTTCTACAATAAATAAATATATCAGATAAGACCATTCGTTTAATGCAAAAGAACGGGGGTTTGTTATCAAATGAATGGAGAGGCTGCAACCATTTCTTGTTTGTTTATGAAGCATAAAAACGATGAGAAAGACATTTTTTCTTTTTAAAGAATAAAATAGGCAGCAGCTGTTGTTTAGATAAAAGAAAGGACGTTTGGAAGATGTTTTTGCGGCAAATGAAAAAGCAAAAGCATCTTTTGGGGAGTATTAGGAGGAAACATGCATAAAGTGAAATTAATGGATACAACGTTGCGGGATGCGCATCAAAGTTTGTGGGCAACGAGAATGACGACGGATGATATGCTGCCAATCTTGGAAAAGTTAGATGAGGCGGGTTATTATGCTCTGGAAGTTTGGGGAGGCGCTACGTTTGATGTTTGTATTCGTTATTTAAATGAAGACCCGTGGGAAAGATTACGCGCGATCCGCGAGCGGGTAAAGAAAACCAAATTACAGATGCTTTTGCGTGGGCAGTCGTTAGTCGGGTATTCCCATTATCCCGATGATGCGGTCGTGAAATTTATTCAAAAATCAGCCGATAATGGGATTGATATTTTCCGTATTTTTGATGCGTTAAACGATATACGAAACATGGAAAAGGCGATTCAAACGGTTCGGGAAACCGGTAAACATGCTCAGGCGGCAATTGCTTACACGGTCAGTCCAGTACATTCGATTGAATACTATGTTGAATTTGCGAAGCGCTTAGAAGATACAGGAGCCGATTCCATTTGTATTAAAGATATGGCGGGCCTGTTGTTACCCTTTGATGCATATGAATTGGTGAAGCGCTTAAAGGAAGAAATTTCCTTACCAATTGATTTGCACACGCATTATATTGGGGGAGTGGGAACCGTCAGCTACTTGAAAGCAGTCGAAGCCGGTGTGGATATTTTGGATACAGCGACGGTTCCTTTGTCGTTTGGAGCCTCGCAACCGCCGGTTGAAACCGTTGTGAGAGCGCTACAGGGAACGCCTTATGATACTGGGATACAGCTTTCCGATTTGTTTGAGATCGCCAATTATTTTGATCAATTACGTAAAGAACGGGGCTTTGAACGTGGAATTACACGAATTAGCGATATGAAAGTTTTTGAACATCAGGTGCCCGGGGGGATGATCAGTAACTTGGTTTCTCAATTGGAGGAACAGCGGGCGCTAAACCGCATGGGGGAAGTATTGGAAGAAATTCCGAGAGTGCGCGAGGACTTTGGTTATCCGCCTTTGGTAACGCCGACGAGCCAAATTGTTGGTACGCAAGCGGTATTAAACGTATTGACGGGCGAACGGTATAAAATGTGCCCGGGAGAAGTGAAGGATTATGTTCGTGGACTTTATGGAAAACCGCCTGTGGAAATTTCTGAAGATGTTCGAAAAAAAATTATTGGCGATGCAGAGGTTATTCAATGCCGACCGGCTGATTTGTTGGAGCCGATCTGGGAGAAAGCCAAAGCCGAAATGGCTACGATTAGTGATAAGGACGAGGATATTTTGACGTATATCATGTTTCCACAGGTTGCCTTGAAGTTTTTTGCAAACCGCAAACGGGAACAAGCCGGCGCTAGTACAGAAGCGGCAACGCGTTCGGTTGGAACCGATGCAGGTATACGACCCGTTCCGTCGCTGCCTAAAAAGAAAGCGGTTCAACCGCCGGTTGTGAGACCTTCAAAACCCATTCGCGAGGAGGAAGAAGAAATGAATATAGATGAAATCAGGCAATTAGTCGGCATTTTAGAGGGAAGCTCCATCTCGGATTTGGAAATAGAGAAAGATCATTTCCGTCTCAGCTTACGAAAAAATCCTAACGAGGGGACGCCGCCCAGCGCAAGACCCAAACTGGCGCCCGTTAAGGAAGAAGAAGCGGAAATTCCTGAGGGGATGATTCCGGTTAGTTCGCCCATGGTGGGGACTTTCTATTCAGCTCCGTCCCCAGAAGCGCCGCCTTATGTTAAAGTGGGCGATCATGTGAAATATGGGCAAGTGTTATGCATTGTGGAAGCCATGAAACTGATGAATGAAATTAAATCAGAAGTGAATGGGACGATTGAGGAAATTTTAGTCACAAACGGTCAAGCCGTCGAATATGACCAACTACTATTTCTTATCAAGGAAGATTAAGAGGTGATGGTAGGATGTTTAAGAAGGTACTCATCGCGAATCGAGGAGAAATTGCCGTTCGCATCATCCGAGCCTGTCATGAGTTAGGGATTCAGACGGTGGCGGTTTATTCTGTAGCGGATAAAGAGAGTTTACATGTGAAATTAGCCGATGAAGCCATATGTGTGGGTGAAGCGAAGGCGGCAAATAGTTATTTAAATATTCCGAATATTATTTCGGCGGCTAAGATTACCGGCGCGGAAGCCATTCATCCGGGATATGGATTTTTGGCTGAGAATTCCTATTTTAGCGAGTTATGTGAAGTCAATAATATCGTTTTTATTGGACCGGACGCGGCGACGATTGATTTAATGGGCGATAAAGTCCGTGCGAGGGAATTGGTTATGCAGGCGGAGGTTCCGTTGGTTCCAGGAAGTACGGGGGCCATTACTTCATTGGAGGAAGCGGAAAAGATTGCTGAGCAAATTGGGTATCCTGTGATGATTAAAGCTTCAGCTGGCGGCGGTGGAAAGGGAATGCGTTTGGCCCACAATCGGCAGAACCTCAAAGAAGCTCTGGATATGGCTCGTATGGAAGCGAAGGCGGCATTCGGAAACGATGAAGTTTATATTGAAAAATATATTGAGGAACCCCGGCATATCGAGATCCAGATTATGGCGGATAAAATGGGGAATGTGGTTTATCTGGGGGAAAGGGATTGTTCGTTGCAAAGGCGCAATCAAAAATTATTGGAAGAGGCGCCTTCGACGTTTGTGGATGAAGCGTTGCGTACGGCGATGGGAGAAACGGCTGTACGTGCGACGAAGGCGGCCCGCTATTTTAGTGTCGGGACCATTGAATTTCTGGTTGACGTGAATCGGAATTTTTATTTTATCGAAATGAATACAAGGGTTCAGGTCGAGCATGGCGTGACGGAAATGTTAACGGGAGTGGACATTGTAAAAGAACAAATTCGTATTGCTGCGGGTGAACCGTTAAGTTATTCTCAGGAGGATATTAAACGAAACGGATGGGTCATCGAATGCCGGATTAATGCGGAGGATCCTCAAAATGATTTCAGACCTTCTCCGGGAAAAATTACGAAGTATATTGTTCCTGGAGGCCCGGGAATTCGCGTGGATTCTGCTGTTTATACGGGTTATACGATTCCGCCTTTTTATGATTCTATGATTGCAAAACTATTGGCTTGGGGAGAGAATCGAGAACAAGCGATTGCTCGGATTCAGCGGGCTTTGAAAGAATTTATCATTGAAGGCGTGGACACAACGATTCCCTTTCATTAAAAAGTATTGGATAATGCCTTTTTCCATAAAGGGGAGGTCTATACGAATTTTATTCAACGCCGTATGAGCGGATTTTAATTTGATAGAAACACCGGACGTTAAAATTCGGTGTTTTTTTATTCTTTTTATGTAAAAATAAAACCTTGGTTGCCAGTTTTGGTATGAACGTGTTATGATAATGGTACAATAAATGGAAAGGAGTGTGGTGAAAATTATGGAAATGAAAAAGACAGAGATTTCTAATGATAAAGGCTCCATTCGCATTTCAGAAGAAGTCATATCGACGGTTGCAGGATTGGCTGCCATCGAAGTAGAAGGCGTTTCGGCCATGAGTGGAAGTTGGGGAACCGATCTGGCGGAAAAGTTAGGAAAAAAGAATTTTGCTAAGGGAATTAAAGTAGATCTTACGGAAGACCAAGCGAAAATTGATATTTTTATCGTCGTTCAATATGGATTTGAAATACCCAAAGTAGCGGTTAATGTACAAAATGCCGTAAAATCTGCTGTAGAAATGATGACAGGATTAGTCGTTTCAGGGATAAACGTGCAAGTGGTATCCATTGCGATGCCGCAAAAAAATGAAACGCTACAGGAAATGGAAGCAGTAACGGAGAAAAAGGAATAGAAAAAGAATAGAAAAAGAATTTATCTTTTGGGAACAGAGGTTGTAAAAGAAAATATAAAATAGATAGAGGGGCTGATCTTTTGCGTTTCGTCTGGAAAGTCATATTTTTTATTTATAATGTATTATTAATCGTCCTGGGAGCGGCGGTTACCCTATTGGCATTAGGGTATCGCGATTATTTTAGCGCGTTTGCAACTTTGACGCAATATTCCACACAAAATCGTATGGCAACGCTTACGATCGGGCTGGCAATGATTTTAATTGCACTGATTATGATCTTGCTCATGTTTTATCGACGCAAGAAAAAGGTTTTAGTAGTTACCACGGAAAAGGGACATAAAATTACAGTCAGTGTGAAAGCTGCGCAAAATATGGTTTTGCAGTCCCTAATAGGCGTTCCGGGAATCCGCGAGGTAACGCCGGAAATTTATAGCGGCGGAAAAGGGATTTCAGTTCGGCTGCATGTAACCGTAGAAGCTCGACAAAATGTTCCGAGCCTGTGTGAAGAAATGCAAAAGCGCGTAAAAGATCACCTCATTTATGTCAGTGGATTAAAAGTAACCAATGTTACGTTGTTAGTTGAAAATGTTGTTCCGGTCAGTCGGTCGCGAACGGCGTCTTCTACAGTGAAAAAAGAAAATCCCGCAGCAGTAAATTCGAAACCAACTGCTGTAGAAAATAAAAAAACGCTCTTTTCTTCCAAGAAGAAAAACGTGAAAGAAGAAAAGAATCATAACGTGCCTGTCGAAAAATTATCGGCTCCTTCTCCAAAAGAGGAAGCAAAACCAACAGAAGCCAAAAAAGAGGCTGCGGAAATGTCTTTACAGGCTCCAAAGGCGGAAGAGACAGAGAAGAAGGGGGATTCGAATAAAGCGTGATGGAAAAACTGCTTCGATTTTTATTATCTGAAAATACCGGAAGAAAAGTAGGGATGCTTGGTGGTTTTATCATTGGGCTAAGTATTGTTTTATTTGGATTTTGGAAGACTGTGTTTCTTGCAGTTTGTACGGGAATTGGTTATATTATAGGTAGAATGATGGATCATAATGATTCAGGGGTGGACGGTTTTAAACAAATGTTTCGTAATAGGGATTAGCCGTTACGGAAACCCCATAAAAAGGCTGGATCAAATAATTTTTGAGACAGCTTTTTTAGTAAATGGAGAAAAGAGGAAAAAACTTGAGCAGGAGAAAGTCAAGAAAGTTGGCGTTTCAGACACTATTTCAAGTCGATCAAGTCAACGCGGAACCTTTGCAAGCGATTGAATGGCTGTTGGAACAGACAAAGATGAGCGAGGAAAATGTTCAATATGCTCAGACTTTGGTTGAAGGCGTGATCAAGCGCCAAGCAGAGATTGATACGCTTTTAAGCCAACTTTCTCAGAGTTGGAAACTTGAACGGATGTTTGCAGTCGATCGTGTTGTGCTGCGGATAGGAAGCTATGAAATTTTATTTGGAGACGTGCCCGCTCCGATTGCGATTGACGAAGCAATCGAGATCACAAAAACGTATGGGGACGAACATTCTCCGGCTTTTGTCAATGCTCTGTTGGATCAGGTGAAAAAATATCATGAACAGCAAAAATATGACGGGGTTGAAGCCTTATAGCGTCAGTGAATTAAATCAATATATTGCCTCCCTGCTGGAACAGGATTTATTTCTGAAGCATATTCAGATAAGCGGAGAAATTGCCGGAATGAAAGTTTATAGTAGTTCAGGGCATGGTTATTTTACGCTGAAAGATTCGACTTCTTCGATTAGCTGCGTCATATTTTCCAATTGGTTAAAGCGACTTCCTTTTGTGCCGCAAGATGGCATGCAAGTGTATTTATCTGGAGCGGTTTCGGTTTATCAGAAACAAGGACGGTATCAGTTTTATGTGGAAGATATTCAACCGGCCGGATTGGGGGAGTATTACTTAAAGCTTGAATATCTCAAACAAAAATTACAGGCTGAGGGAATTTTTGATCTTGAGCGCAAACGATCCATTCCCGCTCGAGCCTCGCGCATTGGTCTTGTGACTTCCTTGTATGGAGCTGCTTTAAAAGATATGGTACGTATTTTACGGCTGCGCCAACCGGGGGTCGAAATTGTGATTGCCCACAGTTTGGTGCAGGGAGAAGAGGCGGCCGCATCTTTAAAAAATGCGATTGAACAGATGAATCGGTATGGACAAGTGGATCTTATCATTGTTGGACGCGGGGGAGGAAGCGTCGAAGATTTGAAGGCTTTTAATGAGGAGGAAGTGGTACGGGCGATTTATGCTTCGAAAATTCCTGTTATTGCTGCGATTGGACATGAAGTGGATTATTCCCTTTCCGATCTTGCAGCAGATGTACGCGCTGCTACTCCTACGCAGGCCGCTCAATTGGCTGTTCCCGACGACGCAGAATTATTCAGGCGAATTTGTTCATATCAACAAAATTTACATTCCATCTTAAAACGTCAGCTGCGTCAAGCAGAATTAAATTTTGATGATTGTATGGAATATCTACAAGAACATGTGAAGGGTTGGGTAACGGATTCCAAAAAACAGCAAGTTGTAAAAATGGTCCAAAGACTTCAGAATGCTATGCAGCAATATCGCTTGGAAGCCAAAAGAAGAACGGAGAAACAAGCAGCGCAGCTTGCGGCTTTAAATCCTTTACAAACGTTAAAACGAGGGTATGCTGTTGTTACGCGAGCCGATGAATACCTTTATCGGGCGGCTTCCATACAGGAAAAGGATCAATTATGGATTCATATGTATGACGGAAAAGTTCAAGTTCAAGTATTAAAGAAGGAGCTACATGAAGAAAATTAAGTTTGATGAAGCATTAGAAAAATTGGAGGAGATTACTCGAACCTTAGAACAAGGAGATTTAGGGTTGGAAGATTCGGTTAAGGTGTATGAAGAAGGGATGAAATTGGCTTTGACCTGCCAAAAGATTCTTTTAGAAACGGAAAACAAGATTGGCGTATTAAGTGAAAAAATAAATGGTGATTTTGTGGTACAACCCATTCAGATAGAGGAAAAAAACGTGCCAATAGACTAAAAAGGGGTGGGCCGATGCGACAAACGCAAAAGTATCAGCAATATTTGCGAGAGAGAAAAACGCAAATTGATCAGGCCTTAGAAAGGTATTTAGCTCCGGATGTCAACGGTTTTACGAATACGGTTGAAGAGGGAATGCACTACGCAGTCTGCGGCGGAGGGAAGAGAGTCCGTCCGCTTTTGGTTCTTGAAGGAGCGGCTTTGGCGGGATTGCCCCCGGAAACGGTTATGCCGGCGGCTTGCTCCATTGAACTTTTGCATACGTATTCTCTGATTCATGATGATTTGCCGGCAATGGATAACGACGTCTTACGGCGCGGCCGCCCGACTTGTCATGTGCAATTTGGGGAAGCGATGGCCATTCTGATTGGAGATGCTCTACTCACTAAGGCTTTTGGGCTTTTAACGTATTGCAGCAATGAAGAGAAAATTTCCGATCAAGCTGTTTTACAGGTCATCCAACTGTTAGCTTCAGCGGCAGGGAGCCGAGGCATGATTGGCGGACAGGAAATGGATTTGGCTTCCGAAACGATGCTGCCGGAAGATGTCCCTTTAGAGAGACTGCAACAGTTGAAAACCGGCGCGTTATTTGAGTACTCAATCGTTTCCGGGGCGATGTTAGGCGCTATGCCGATGGAGCATATGAAATATCTTGCGTCATATGCTCAAAATTTAGGAATGGTATTCCAAATTACGGATGATATTTTGGATGTTGTAGGGGATCAAACCCTTTTAGGAAAAAATATTGGCAGCGATGAAAAGAACCATAAAACAACCTACGTTAGTCGCTACGGTTTGGATGTGGCTCGCCAGAAAGCGGAGTTTTATACGGAACAAGCGCTTCGTGCCTTGGAAAAAATTCCGCAAGATACATCTTTTCTACATTGGTTTATCGAAAATCTTCTGCAACGCAAGCAATAAACGATTTTATGGAAATAGAAAATGTAAGAAATCGAAAATTAATTCAGTATAATAAATGAAATGGAGGAATGAATATGGGAATTATTGGAAGATTTGCCGACGTAATGAGTGCCAACATCAATGCTATTTTGAGTAAATTGGAGAATGACAATGCAGAAGAACTTTTAGAGAAATATTTACGGGATGCCAAACAGAATCTGGACCAAGTGAAAACGGAAGCGGCAACCATCATGGCGGAAGAAAAGGCTGCTTTTCGGAGATTGTCCGAGTGCGAAAAAGAAATTGAAAAATTTGGGAATTATGTTGTGGCTGCATTAAAAGCAGGGAACGACGCCGATGCGAAAAAATTCTTGACGTATAAGAATGAATTGGAAGCCAAACGTTTGAATTTTCAAAAGGACTATGTCGAGGCAAAAGAAAATTCTGAAAAAATGCGGCAGATGACGACCAAACTAACAGCAGATGTTCAAACGGCTCAAAGCAAGCTTCAAGAGATGAAGACGAAATTATTGGTAGCCAAACAACAAGAAAAATTAAATGAGATGAATCAAAAGTTGAATACCAATCACTTGGAAAGTTTTGACAGCATGATGGACAATTTACAAAAACGGATCGATGCTGCGGAAGCGCGTGCGGAATTGGAAAAATCGTCGGTTCCGGGATCAGATATTGCGGATTTGGCGGAAAAATATGATGCTCAAACAGGGGAAGCAAAAGGCGATTCGGTTGATGATGAAATTTTAAAATTAAAAGCGGAATTAGGATTGTTATAAGATTAAAAAAGAGGAAGATCCGTTAGCAGGGTGCAGAGAATGAAAAGGGGAAAGCCTCTGTTAAAAGGGTCTTCCTTTTCCTATATATCTGAAAATGGGTGATGAAAAAGAATGAAAAAAACGAAGAAAGATTCCTCTGAACAAAATATGTCGCACAAACCGCAGGTACATATTGAACGGTTTACTTGTCCAAGCTGTGGCGGGATGATGCAATACAATATTGGAAAAGAGCAGTTTGTCTGTATTGCCTGTGGGAATGAAGGAAAAATTGAGACAATATCGCAACAAATTAGAGAGTATGATTTTTCCCAATATCAGGAAATAGAAAAAAATTCTGTTCCGTTTGAAGGATTTGCTTCGATTAATTGTCAAAGCTGTGGGGCGGAAATTGTATTTGAACCACAAGATACGGCGCTGCTATGCCCCATGTGTGGATCTTCGCATGTTGCAGCGGAAAAACAACATGCCGGTATCCCCCCGGAAGGAATTATTCCGTTTAAAATTGATGTATATGAAGCGCAGCAGCTTTTTCATCAATGGATTAAAAAGCGGTGGTTTGCCCCAAATGCTTTAAAAAAAGAATATCAAGAGGGGAAGTTAACGGGAATTTATATTCCTTTTTGGACCTTTGATGCGGATGCTGTTGGTCATTATTTTGGAAGAGGCGGTCGGGTCCGGGTCATAGATCGGGGGAATGGACAAAAAACGACCACGATTGATTGGTTTCCGGTATCTGGAGTAGTTTCTGCTGGTTTTGACGATATTCAAATTTGTGCATCTCGTCGGGAAGGCGCCGCTATTATTCAAGGGGTGGAACCGTATAATACCATTCATCAATTAAAACCCTATTCGCCCGCTTACTTGTCCGGCTATAAAGCTGAACACTATACGGTGCGCGCGGACGAAGGGTTTGAAGAGGCCAAAAAAGAAATTTACGATACGTTACATAGCCAAGCGACGCAACAAATCTTAATGCGCGGATATCAACAGGCACAGGTATTGTCGTTGGATGTTACCTGTTCCAATGTGACGTATAAACATGTGTTGCTTCCTGTTTATACTTCTTTTTTTGGTTATGGAGGGAAGAAATATGCTTATGCGATCAACGGAGAGACCGGACGCGTAACGGGCAACCGTCCTTATAGCGCTATCAAGATTACTCTTGCGGTTGTGTTGATACTGGTAGTATGTTGCTTGCTGTATTACTTGTGGATGGAAGCAGACGGGGGAAG
>CALXSZ010000040.1 GCA_944391275.1 uncultured Syntrophomonadaceae bacterium | reverse complement strand
CGCGCCAACTCCCGTAATCTGAACACCCGACACTCCTCCGGCTTGTCCGGAAAGATTGAAAGAAAAATTATCCGGCAGTCTCAATCGAATTGTACTAGCGTCGAAGTCAAGAGAACCGGCTACTTTTTCCGTCAAACGAATAATAAAATATCCTTCTTCTTCCGCTCCGATGGAGAAGTCCTGAACACACTCTACCGTCACTCCCTTATCGGATACCCGGGCAAATTGCAATTCTTGCGAGGGAATTTGGGATTGCAACCCATCGAGTTCCACATACAAATCCCCTTGAGGAACATCGCCAATCGTTACATACAAAGGCAAACTGAACGTATCCTTATATGTCCCCCGGCTATCGCCAAAAAACGTGACCGTCAGTGTTCGATCCCCACTAAAAATCAGCTGCATGTCACGATAGATTCTTTCTGTGGTCGTCCATCCATCTCTTCTATACGCGCTTTGCCGGAATGCAACTCCCTCCGGCAAAGTCAGCTCGACCGTCTCACCGTTCGATGAGATCGCTCCCGTATAATCTTCTCCCTCCGTAATTTGTAAGTCCCCTAAATCCCGATCCCCTTCGTCCACTTCACATATGTAGACGCGACTGACGTTTACAGAAATCGAATCCGCAGCCATCGCCGTATGAACGCTAAGAAACCAGCTTCCCACCACGCTTAAAAGCGTAATCAATGTTACTTCTTTCCAATAACCTTTTAGCGACATGTTCATTTCCCTTCCTTTTTTAATGAATTTCAGTTTAATGAATTCCAGTCAATCTCCTTCCATTTTTTTAATAATACCATATTTCAGACCCGTTCTTACAAAATCTTACGCTGAAAGATAAACTGGGCAATTTTCCCATGAGCAAATTCATTCAGATGGACCCCATCCGCCAACCAGAGATCTTCCCGCCCCGTATCCGTAAGAATCTTCGACAGATCCAAACAAATCAGCGCGTTGGTTCGTGCATAACGTCCGACTATCTCCCTTAAATGCTGAAAACGCTGTAACAACCAAGGCGCGTCTCCTGGATCAAACCAGGCATAAGGTCCAGGATCAGGACAAATATCCGGACATTGCAACAAAATCAATCGTACGTTCTGTTCGACACAAATCTGATGGATCATTTGTATATTTTCCAGAACCTCTCGTGGTGATTTTCCGGATAAAAGGTCGTTGCTTCCACCTAAAAAAAGCAATTGATCGGGACACCGTTCATGTGCATAACGTCGCCAGCGCTCCAACATTCCAGCGGTATCGTCTCCAGGAATTCCCCGATGATCAAAAATTTTATCCGGATAAAGTTCCGCTAACTGATAAGCCCACCCCTTTCCAGGGCGAACCCCATATCCAGCGGTCAGGCTGTCGCCTAAAGTAATGATTCGATTCAATTTTTTTGATCCTTTCGTTGATTCCTGCTAAGCATTTTTTGAAAACCACGCGGAATTTCCGTTTCAAAACGTAACGTTTCGTGGGTGATAGGGTGTATAAACTCTAAGATATGAGCATGCAGTCCCAATCTTTCTAGAGGATTGGTCCGAGCGCCATAGCGTTTATCCCCGGCGATTGGATGACCCAAATCCTTCATATGTACACGAATTTGGTTTTTTCTTCCGGTCTCCAAGCGAATCTCTAATAATGAGTAACCAAAAGCCGAATGAAGACATTGATAACGGGTCAAGGCTTCCTGCCCTCCCTGGTTTTCCCCGCAAGAATACACCAAATGCGTGCGGGTTTCTTTCAGCCACGAATGCACCCTGCCTGTATTTTTCTCCATCTTTCCTTCCACCAGCGCTAAATAAGCGCGATCTTTCACGCGGTCTTTCCAATGATCCTGCATGATCCTTTTCGCTGTCTCATTCCGAGCAAATAACATCACCCCAGAAGTATCCCGATCTAAACGATGTACAATAAAAATACGATTTTCGGGGTGTTGTTCACGCACATAATCCGTTAATATGTGGTAAGCGGTTTTTTCCTTTTCTTTGTCGGAAGCAATCGAAAGCATCCCGGCAGGTTTGTCGATGACGATCACGTCCGGATCCTCATAAAGAAGTCGAATCTGTTTGCGCGTGGTTTGACTCTCGCGCACCAACTCCCAATGAACACGGACCACCTGTCCGGTTTTCAAAAGGAAATCATGTTTCGTAACCCCTTGCCCATCTACAGAGATTTGGTGATGTTTGAGCAAAGATTTTACATTATTCCTTGATAAATGGGATAAACGCTTTCGTAAAAAGGGCAATAATTCATCCGATTCTTCTACCTGAAAAATGGTATCCGGGCGTTTATCTTCTTTTTTGGTTGAATCGTCTTTCAATTTTTCCCTTCCTTTCTGAATCGTTAAAAACATTATAGCATGAAAAACAAGGGAAGATTTTTGAAAAATACCTATTTTTATCAATTTTCGTGTATAATAGTATGGAATGGAGGTCTAAAAATGGAAGAGATTGCGCTGCCCAAAATTTTGGAAGGAAAAACGTTTCTCGTCACCGGCGGCAGTCGGGGAATTGGCGCCGCCATTGTCCGGCAACTTTGCCTACAGGGCGCTCAGGTTGCTTTCAGCTACTATTCGGATGCAGCGGCTGCCAAGCGTCTGTGTTTATCTTTATCCGAACAGGGATGCCATACTCCGCTTGCGGTTTGTTCCGATATCAAACAAGCCAAAAACGTGGAGGATCTCTTTGATCAAACAGAACAGCGCTTTGGGGCGGTCTATGGTTTCATCCATAATGCCGGAACCGATTTGCAGCAGTTGGTTCAAGATGTTACC
>CALXSZ010000039.1 GCA_944391275.1 uncultured Syntrophomonadaceae bacterium | reverse complement strand
AAAAATAAAAGAAGTCGAGCAAGTTTTCGAGGTCATAAAAGAAGAAATTCGCTCGATTTTAGGCGAGGAAAAAGTGGATGTGGAATCCGTTTCAACGCGACCGGCCGTCATTTTAGTCGTCGGAGTAAATGGAGCGGGAAAAACCACTTCGATTGCTAAAATGACTTGGCGTTTTAAGAAAGGTGGAAGTAAAGTCCTTTTGGCAGCGGCGGATACGTTCCGCGCCGCCGCAATTGATCAATTACAGATCTGGGCTGACCGGATAGGCGTTCCATTGATAAAGCATGAGGAAGGCAGCGATCCGGGGGCCGTTGTTTTTGACGCGGTACAAGAAGCCAAAAAAGGAAAGTATGACATTCTCATTGTGGATACAGCTGGACGCTTACAAAACAAAACCAATTTAATGAATGAGATTGCTAAACTGCGTAAAATTATTGGACGGGAAATTGAAGGAGCGCCGCACGAGGTTCTGTTGGTTTTAGACGCTACCACGGGGCAAAATGCTTTGAGCCAGGCCAAACAGTTTTCCGAAGTGACGGGAGTCAGCGGAATTATCCTCACGAAATTGGATGGAACAGCCAAAGGCGGGGTGGTTATTGCGATTGCAAGCGAGTTAAATATTCCCGTGAAATTGATTGGTATTGGAGAAGGGATGGAAGATCTACGCGAATTCTCCGCAGAAGCCTTTGCAGACGCCCTGTTTGCAGTGGATGAAAGCGATAAAGATGAAAGTGATAAACAAGAAGAAATGGAGTCCCAAAAAGATGAAAACGCTGATTAAAAATGGTTATTTGATCACGATGGAAGAGGAAAGCGTCCAAAAGGACGGATATGTCATTATAGAAGACGAGACGATCCTGGCTACCGGAAGCGGCGTCCCGCCGGCGGATGAGTATGATAAAGTGATTGATGCGGATGAAGCGATCATCCTGCCGGGTTTTATTAATACGCATACGCATGTAGGGATGGGACTTTTCCGTGGGTATGCAGACGATCTGCCTTTGATGGAATGGCTGGAAACCAAAATTTTTCCTATGGAAGATCAGCTCAATGATGAATATCTTTATCATGGAGCCATGTTGGATATTTTGGAAATGATCCAGTCCGGCACCACATGTTTCTTGAGTATGTATATGTTTAACAACGGTGCGGCGAAGGCGATTTTGGAAAGCGGAATCCGGGCCGTTTTAGGACGTGGGACCAGTGGAATCGGGCCTGATGAAAAACACCGGCAGGTTTTTGACGAAATTCGGGACTTATATCGTCGTTGCCACGGGGCGGATAACGACCGCCTGCGCATCTGGATTGGACCGCATGCTTGTTATGTCTGTCCGCCCGATTATCTAAAAAAAGTTGCAGCGTTAGCGGAAGAATTGCATACCGGCGTAACGATTCATATAGCTGAAACGCAGAGCGAAGTGGACGGATGCCTGAAGAATTATGGCTTAAGGCCGCTGCCTTATATTGAACAGAGCGGAATTTTTGACCATCCAACCGTTGCAGCGCATTGTGTGTGGATGAATGAGGAAGAATTAGCCATCTTAAAAAAATATCAAGTTGGCGTGGCCTATAATCCGGAGAGTAATATGAAATTGGGCAGCGGCGTTGCGCCGATTGGCAAAATGCTCCAGATGGGAATCCATGTGGGACTCGGGACGGATGGCAGTTCCAGCAATAATGATTTGAATATGATTGGAGAAATGCGCAGCGCGGCTTTTTTGCAGAAAGTAGCCAATCTGGATCCTCTAGCGTTGAGCGCGTGGGATGTGTTGCGCATGGCAACGGTTGAGGGGGCGAAAATTTTGCATTGGGAGGATGCGATTGGACAGTTAAAACCGGGATATCAAGCTGATTTGATTCTAATTCGTACGAAATGTCCTCATATGCGGCCGCTGCATGACGTCGTTTCCAATTTAGTTTATAGCGCGGACAAGAGCGATGTTGAAACCGTTATGGTTAAAGGGCGGATTTTAATGGAAAATCGCCGTATGACCGGACTTCATGAAACGGAAATTATAGCCCAGGCGGAGCGGACTTTCCGGGAAATGTACAAGAAACTTCAGCAATCTCAAAAAAAAGAAGATGAAAAGGTTGATATTTGATAAAGAAAATTTGAGATGGGGGACCTCGGCGTTTATTGTGGACAGTCCTTGAATATAGCCTGATTCCGAATAGACGAGAGTTTATTCGGAATCGGGGACTCCGATATTTGTTGGCGAATGTCGTGTTGATGTATAAAGTTGATGTAAAAAAAGAAAGAAAACTTTTTTTAATTTTTATAGGAGCAAGCACATTCATAAATGGATAAGTCCCTGGCTCTTGGGAACGCTTTTGCTGCTGAGAGAATATAAAAAGATCAAGCGGAAATGAAAATTTTAGAACAGCAGAATAAATCGGTGGATGCTGGGGTGGATAAAGAATTCTTTTCTTTTAAAGATGATGAAAAAATGTAAACCTATCTAGTATCCGGCCTTTGATTGTGTTATTATATAAAGCCAAGATGTTTTTTGGAAGGAGAAGAAAAGATGGAGTTCCTCGCCCAGTGGCTGGATGTGGATTTTATGGCAAGATTTGCGCCGATGTATGTAAAAGCGGCCGGTGTAACGATCACGATTGCTTTTTGGGGAATCTTATTTTCTCTCATAGTGGGTTTTTTGTGTGCAACCGTCCAATATTATCGTATTCCTATTCTAAAACAAATGGTAAGCGTTTACATAGAATTGAGTCGAAATACCCCGCTTTTGGTTCAGCTTTTCTTTTTATATTTTGGTCTCCCGAAAGTAGGGATTGTATGGAGCGCAGAAGTTTGCGCGATTGTCGGGTTAACCTTCTTGGGCGGCAGCTATATGGCCGAGGCTTTTCGCAGCGGATTGGAATCTGTGGAAAAAATCCAAATGGAATCGGCCATTAGTTTAGGGTTTAGTCCTTGGCAAGCGATGCGGGAAATTATTTTTCCGCAGGCTTTAGCCGTATCCATTCCGGCTTTGTGCGCGAATGTTATATTTTTAATAAAAGAAACCTCCGTTGTCAGCGGCATCGCCTTAGCTGATTTAATGTATGTTGCAAAAGATTTGATTGGAATTTACTATCAAACCGATGAAGCGCTATTAATGCTCGTGCTTGCTTATCTGGTCCTGTTATTGCCAATCTCAATTTTGGCGACCCTTTTAGAAAGGAGATTACGCTATGCAGGATTTGGACATTAGTATTCTCTTTAAAGGAATTAATTTTTTAAGGCTTTTAGGAGGACTGTGGGTAACCGTGCGTATTAGCCTCATTGCGGTCGGGCTCTCCATTCCTTTAGGGATTTTGTTTGGGATGTTTATGACTTTAAAAAATCCGATCGCCAAAGGAATCAGCCGCATTTATTTGGATTTTGTTCGCATTATGCCGCAATTGGTACTTCTGTTTCTGGTTTATTTTGGATTAACCCGAGCTTTTGGATGGAATTTATCCAACGAGGCCAGTGCTATCCTTGTTTTTACCTTTTGGGGAACAGCGGAAATGGGCGATTTGGTTCGCGGGGCGTTAATCAGTATTCCGCGACATCAGTACGACAGCGCCGCTGCTTTAGGCTTTACAAAAATGCAGACTTTCTATTATATTATTGTTCCCCAGACGTTTCGACGGCTGTTGCCTTTAGCGATTAATTTAACCACTCGTATGATTAAAACGACCAGTTTGGTAGTATTAATTGGGATGGTTGAGGTGCTGAAAGTTGGACAGCAAATCATTGATGCGAACCGTTTTGACTATCCAAATGCTGCTTTATGGATTTACGGCGTGGTATTCCTGCTATACTTTTTCGTTTGTTGGCCGATTTCCTTGATCGCTAGAAAATTAGAAGAACGTTGGAGGTAAAAAACTTCATGGAAGAAACAGTCCAGCTGCAAGTACAAGGACTTATTAAACGTTTTGGCAATGAAACCGTTTTGAATGGGATCAGTTTTTCTGTTCATAAAGGTGAAGTGATGGTGGTGTTGGGACCGTCCGGATGTGGAAAAAGTACGTTGCTGCGCTGTATAAACGGATTGGAGGCGGCGGACGGCGGAAGAATTCTCCTGGATGGCGAACCAATTATCTCCGGTGGAAAAAATATGATTCGGATGCGTCAGAAAATTGGCATGGTGTTTCAAAGTTATGATTTATTTCCGCATAAAAATATCTTGGAGAATATTACCTTAGCGCCTATGAAAGTACAAAAACGGTCCAAACAAGAAGCGCGAGAAGAAGCGGAACAACTTTTGAACCGTGTTGGATTATGGGAAAAGCGCAATGCGTTCCCCCGACAGCTTTCAGGGGGACAAAAACAGCGCGTAGCGATCGTCCGAGCGTTATGTATGCATCCGGAAGTGATGTTGTTTGACGAGGTCACAGCGGCTTTGGATCCGGAAATGGTGCGGGAAGTGTTGGACGTCATGCTTGAGTTAGCTTCTCAGGGAATGACCATGATTATTGTGACCCATGAAATGCAGTTTGCCCGTGCGATTGCGGATCGAGTTTTGTTTTTGGATCGTGGAACGGTGATGGAAGAATCAACACCGGAAAAATTTTTTTCCGCTCCGCAAACCAAGCGTGCGCAAGAATTTTTGAATACCTTTACTTTTGAAAAACCAAATCATTAAATGGATTCTGTGTTTTTAAAAAAAACATTGAATAAATTGTCTGAGATTCTATTGTCTGAGATTCTATTGAAAGAAGGGATGAACTCATATGAAAAAAAATCAACGAATGCGTAATTGGATGATTTTAGTAGGAATGGCTTTATTGGCTCTGGGCGTATTATCTGGATGCGGCGGAGACGCTGAAAATCAACCGGAAGGTTCCACCCAAACCCCTGCGAATACAAGCGAAAGCGCGTCTTTCCGTACGTTGGATGAAATTAAAGAAAGTGGAAAAGTCGTTATTGGCGTATTTAGTGACAAAGCTCCGTTTGGGTATGTCGATGAAAATGGGGAGTACCAAGGCTATGATATTTATTTTGCAGAACGCATTGCGCAAGATTTAGGCGTAGAAGTCGAGTACGTATCGACGGATCCTGCGAGCCGCGTGGAATATGTGGCAACGGGCAAGGTGGATATCATTTTAGCGAACTTCACGGTAACGCCAGAGCGAGCCGAACAAGTGGATTTTGCTCTTCCTTACATGAAAGTTTCTTTAGGGGTTGTATCGCCGGATGATAATGTTATTACCAATGTAGAAGAATTAAATGGGAAAACGCTCATTGTAGCGAAAGGAACGACGGCGGAAACGTATTTTGAAAGAAATTATCCAGAAGTTACTTTACAGAAATACGATCAATATGCAGACGCTTATAATGCGCTGATTGATGGACGCGGCGATGCATTTTCAACCGATAATACGGAAGTATTGGCTTGGGCGTTATCCAATCCGGGCTTTACGGTAGGAATTGATACGTTGGGTGATGTGGATACGATTGCACCGGCGGTTCAAAAAGGCAATGAAACCTTATTGAACTGGTTAAATGAGGAAATTCGTTTACTGGGAGAAGAAAATTTCTTCCATGCAAACTATGAAGCGACTTTGGCGCCCGTTTATGGAGAAGCGGCCGATCCGGAGTCCTTAGTTGTAGAGGGCGGCGTAGTAGAATAGACGTTCATTAAAAGTGTTTTTAGCAGCAGAAGAATTTATTTTCTTCTGCTGTTTTTTTCAGAGGCAAGAGGATATCCCGTTTTTTAGAAACCTATTTTGTACTTGATTTCATCTAATAGGAGTGTTAAAATGCAGAAAGAATGTAAGTAGTGTAGCATTTTATGGGAGAATATGGTTGTATGTAGCCGATAAAAGAGGATTATTTTGATCAAAATTGGAGGTTAGGATATGGCAAGATTTACTTTACCGCGGGATTTATATCATGGAAAAGGCGCGCTGGAAACATTAAAAACATTTGAGGGGAAACGGGCGGTCATTTGCGTAGGAGGCGGAAGCATGAAAAAATTCGGCTTCCTGGATCGCGCCATTTCTTATCTTCAAGAAGCTGGTATGGAAGTAAAAGTGATTGAGGGGATTGAACCCGATCCTTCCGTTGAAACCGTGATGAAAGGCGCGGAAACCATGCAGGCGTTCCAGCCGGATTGGATTGTTGCTATGGGCGGAGGCTCTCCGATTGATGCAGCGAAAGCGATGTGGATTAAATATGAATATCCCGACATCACTTTTGAAGATATGTGTCAAGTTTTTGGTTTACCAAAACTACGGAAAAAGGCACATTTCTGTGCGATTTCCTCTACTTCCGGGACAGCGACGGAAGTGACGGCTTTCTCCATTATCACAGATTATAAAAAGGGGATTAAGTATCCGATTGCCGACTTTGAAATTACCCCGGACGTGGCGATTGTCGATCCGGATTTGGCGGAAACGATGCCGCCCAAATTGGTCGCGCATACCGGAATGGACGCTTTGACTCACGCCATTGAAGCGTATGTCTCCACCGCTCATTGTGATTATAGCGATCCGTTGGCGATTTTTGCGATCAAGATGATCCAAAAAAATCTCATTGAATCCTACCGTGGCGATATGGAAAAACGCGATATGATGCACAATGCTCAGTGTCTGGCGGGCATGGCCTTTTCTAATGCTTTGTTGGGAATTGTTCATTCAATGGCGCACAAAACCGGGGCGGCTTTTGCCGATTATGGCGCGCATATTATTCATGGGGCGGCTAATGCGATGTATTTGCCGAAGGTGATTGCGTTTAATGCGAAAGATCCGACCGCCAAAAAACGCTATGGAGAGATCGTCGATTATATGGGGTTAGGCGGAAGCAATGACGATGAAAAGATCGAGCGGTTGATTGCTTATCTCCGTAAAATGAATGATGAACTGAATATTCCGCATGGGATCAAACAATATGGCGCGGATAGTTATCCCGTTGAACAGGGATTTGTTCCGGAGAAGGTTTTCTTGGAAAGACTTCCGGAGATTGCAAAGAACGCGCTGTTGGACGCTTGCACCGGATCCAATCCTCGCCAGCCGAGTCAAGAAGAAATGGAAAAATTGTTGAAATGTTGTTATTATGATACGGAAGTAGATTTCTAGAATAAAGGGAAAATCGGGTTATCTCTGGGAAAGCGATAGCCCGATTGATTTTTTGGGGGAGATATGAAGCAAAAAGATCAAAAAGAACAAAAAGATCAGCATGGACGTACAGAGACGGAGTTTTTGTCGAACTATTCGCTGAAAAAATATCCGCAACCTTCCGTAACGGCAGATATTATTGTTTTTTGTGAAACCGACCAACAGGTTAAAATCCTCTTAATTAGGCGAAAAAATCATCCTTATTTGGGAAAGTGGGCGTTGCCTGGAGGATTTGTCCGAGAAACGGAATCGGTTCAGGAAACGGCTGTACGTGAATTAGAAGAGGAAACCCATTTAAAGGGTGTCCAGGTAGAACCGGTTGGTTTATTTAGCGTGCCAGGACGAGATCCGCGAGGATGGGTCGTGTCGGAGGCATATGTGGCGAAAATTTCCCATCAACCGGAACTTCAGGCCGATGACGACGCCATGGACGCCGCTTGGTTTAATTTGTCTTTTTATGATACTTTACAAGCGCTTACACTGAAATTTTTTTCGCCGATTCATGGAACGTTTCAAGCGGTTTTGAAAAAACGTCTTCTTCCTGGAATCTTGAAGGAGAGAATCGAATATACGGAAGAAGATAACGGGGAATTGGCTTTTGATCACGCTTGTATGATTGCTTGCGCGATACAAAAAATTTATCTATTTTAGCTTCGTGATTTTTATATTTTTATCGTTCAACTTTTGAAAGCTCCTGAGAAATTTTTCAGGAGCTTTTTTTGCTTTCTAAAAGTACGCAACAAGGTTACAGAATTTAGCAGTCGAATAAAATTAACTTTAAAAATGCTGGAGTCCAAGAGAGAACTCATTTTTCCATTAATATTTTTGTTTGTTTTCACAATTGCGGATGTTTTCTTCGAGTTGAAAGGGTACAAGATTTGATGCGTAAATATACGGTTTTCCTCTCTTTGCACCTTTTGACAGGTCAAAAAACGCAATTTTCAGCATAAAATGACATAACAGAAAAATGCGGAGGTATAAAAATGGAACTTTTGGTCTGGATCTTGGGACTAGGGGCGCTTATGCAGGGCGGACTGCTGCTGTTCGGATATATGAATCAGCAGGTTTTCCCCCAACCGTTAACTCCGGAAGAGGAGCGAAAATATATAGAAGCTTGGCAGCAAGGGGATCTCAAAGCCCGGGAAAAGCTGATTGAACACAATCTACGTCTGGTGGCGCATGTGGTACGCAAATATGAAAGCTGTGGAGAAAGTGTAGAGGATCTTATTTCAATCGGATCGATCGGACTCATTAAAGCAGTGAATACCTATAATAGCCGTCAGGGTTTCAAATTGGTAACATATGCGGCAAAATGTATTGAAAATGCTACACTATCGTAGCGGACCTTTTGCCCTATCATGTGGCGGATCGCACCGACTTAAGGGATAAATGGCGTGTGTTTTGCCAACCTACGGAACGCATGATAGTCATGACACGCTATGCTCTCGATGTGGTCAGTTACGCGCCCTTGTATATTCATAGTTTCCGGCTTGTCCAGCCCCACACGCTGGTGGAGGCGGAGAAGT